>JAYSZS010000341.1:0-3508 GCA_043737935.1 Propionivibrio sp.
CGGCATGGACGTGCTGAGCTGCCAGACGCCGCAGATGAACGACAAACAGTTGTGGGTTCATCTACTGGCCTACAACGTGATCCGACTGCTCATGGCACAGGCCGCCTGCAATGCCGGCATCGATCCGCGGCAACTGAGTTTAAAGCACACGGTGCAACTGAGGACCGAGTGGGTCTCGCGAGGGCTCTCGGCGACCAAGGACTGCGGGCGCCGCTTCTCGCGGATCGCCCAATGCAGGGTGGACAATCGGCCTAAACGCATCAAACCCCGAATGCGAAAGCGACGACCCAAGCCCTACCCATGGTTGAAAATACCGCGCGCCCAGGCCCGACGAAAGATAGAGCTCCATGGTCACCCGCGGGAGACTAAGTCAGTGCCATTCGGGTTAACCCATGGCTTGTAAAGCTTTCTTTGCGTCACCTTTGCCACTTTGCGCCTCTGCGGTGGGGTTAAAGCATTAATTCACAGACTCTCAGGCGGCAGCATTACAGCTTGCGACAGCCGGCGAAGCCGCTTGCAAGCCCCGCAAAGGGTATAACGATGGCATAAGCTATCAACCAAAGAATCGCAGTTCGGTGTGATGCCAATATCTTAAGCCCTCATCCCTTGCCCTTCTCCCCGGCCCCTCTCCCACAGGGAGAAGGGTACAAACTTCTCCCGCAGGGAGAAGGGTGCAAACCCCCTCGTCCTGCGTGAGAGGGATGGGGCGAGGGCCAACGCTGTCCAAACCTGGTGATGTGGCTATCACGCTTGACTGCGGTTTCCAGGATCAACTCAAGGCGGTGCAACGAGAAGTTTATGCGCAGCTTCAAGCAGCCCGGCGCGGCGCTCATCTGGGAGCATGACGAGGCCATCGGCCAGCCATTCGAGGCTGACGTTGGGAATCAGCTTGCTGGCGTCGACCAGGTCGGCAGCCAGCGCCAGCATCGAGGTTTCGGACTCTTCAAGTACGTGGCGTGCCGCGTTCGAGCAGGTTCGCGTCAGTTGGGCGCGCAGCGATTCGGATCCGCGCAGAAGCTGGAGCACAAGGCCAGGCAGCTTCCAGCGCTCCGCGCATTGCTGGGTCAGTTGCTTGAAGGTAAATCCGCAGCTTTGCGTTTGCGCCTGCGCACTGCGCTGAGCTCGACCGGAAACCAGTTCGTCCCTGGCTTTCAGCGGGATTTCATCGGCGTAGACCCAGAGCAACAGATCGCCAGTACTGGCCAGCAAGGCGGCGACAGCGACTTCCTCCGGGTTGAGGTCCAGGCGTCCGCCAGCCCAGACGCTGGCGATTTGCGCGGCAAAACGGGTATGCATCTCAACTTCGAGCAGTCCCTGGTTGTTGTCATCGACTTCCGGGCTGGAATACAGCAGCGTGCGGAATTCATCGACGCCCACCTGCATGATGGCTCCTAGCGCCGTCGTCGTTTCGTGGTCCAGCCGATGTGATTTTCTGCGCTCGGCCTCCCGCAACAGGCACAGGCAGAGCAAGGGGTCTTGCAGGACGATTTCAGACAGATCCCTGGGGGCAAGCATTTCGCCTTCACGCGATTCAAGCTGCGTCATCAGCAGTTTTGAGCGGCGCATGACGGGCAGCGCCTGATTTTCAAAGTAGGCGGCCCACTGACCGACGCCCCATCGGCTTTTCCATGAATCCATGCCGCCTCCGTGATCCCTTTTTCTTCCTCTTTTACTGTTCCCCCCTACTGTACTCCGAGTCGCCAGAGCGAGGTGACTTCCGCCGCTCGTGCGGCGTGCAATGGATCGTCCGGATCGTTCGCGCGCCGATGAGTCGGACGCACGTCGGCACGGCTCAATACCTGCAAACCGGCTTTTTCGATCAGCGCCAGCAGTTCGCTGCGCGAGCGTAAGGCAAGATGCTCGGCCAGATCGGAGAGGATCAGCCAGCCCTCGCCACCCGGCGCCAGATGAGCGGCCAGCCCGTCTAGAAAGCCGCGCAGCATGCGGCTGTCCGGATCGTAAACGGCGTGATCGAGCGGCGAGCCCGGTGGCGCCGGAACCCAGGGTGGATTGCACACGATGAGCGGCGCCGTGCCGGGCGGGAAGAGATCGGCCTGCACCACTACAACCTGCCCGCTCAGGCCGAGCCGCGCCACATTATCGCGCGCACAGTCCAGCGCCCGGGCCTCTAGATCGGTAGCCACGATGCGGGCCACGCCGCGTCTGGCGAGCACGGCGGCGAGCACACCGGTGCCGGTGCCAATATCGAAAGCCAGACAGTTGGCCGAGAGCAAGCCAGGCAGCGGCGCAGCGGCCACCAGCGCGACGTATTCGCCGCGCACCGGTGAGAACACCCCGTAGTGCGGATGAATCCGTGCGTCGAGCGCCGGAATATCGACGCCCTTCTTGCGCCACTCGTGCGCCCCGATCAGGCCGAGCAGCTCGCGCAGCGAAGCCACATAGGGCTCGGTGACCGCACCATGCACACCATGGACTTCGGCGCAGGCCTGCCGCACATCGGGCGCACGGCGCAGGGGGATAAGGTGATCGGGGTCAAAAGGAATCAGCAGCATGCCGAGTGTGCGGGCGCGCTGCGCCTGTGCCATGCGCTGCAGGTGAAACGCCTGCGCCGGAGCGTGAATTGAAGCTCGCGACTTGCGCGACCTGCGCTCGCAGCGCCGCGCCATGGCTTGCAGCAACTGTCGCGCATTCTGGAAATCGCCCCGCCAGAGCAGCGCGCTGCCTTCACAAGCCAGCCGATAGGCAGCATCGGCACTCAGCGTGTCATCGACCCCCTGCACGCGCGACGGGGGCGGCACACCGGTTGCCGAGCGCCAACGAGCGGAACGGCACTCGCCTTCCTCTATCCAGTCGATGATCGGGCAGTGTAAGTCCGGCATGCGGCACTCAATGCTCCACCGTTTCGATGTTCGAATCAGACAGTGAGTGATTCGGTGCATTTCTCAACAGCGGAAAAAACCTGGCATCTTCCTTGAGCAAATGTGTGGCCACCACCTCCTGCGCAAGGAATGACACCAGATCGCCCAGCGTCAATTCCCCGGCGTCGGCCGCTCGGCGCAGCTCATGGGCGCGCCCGACCAGTTTCTGGTGCTGCAACACATGCTCTTCAAGACCGGCGTAGCGGTGGCGCGCCAGAACCGCCTCTTCGCTGGCGAAATGCTGAGTTACACTATTGATCAGTTCATCAAGCGCTTCGGACAACTGCCCGTAATCCTGTGCACCCGACATGGCATCATTAATCAGCTTGTTGGCATGATCAAAAAGAGCTTGATGTTCCTCGTCGATCGACGCTTCGCCACACTGGTAAGCCTCGCGCCAGACCAGGCGAACAATCGACAAATCGCCGACCTCTGCTGCGTTCTTCGTTGCGCTGCCCGATACGCCACTGAAGAGGTGCACGCTGTTACGTCCATGTTCCTTGGCAGCATACATCGCCGCATCGGCGTTCTGCGACAAGCGTGTTTCATTGATTCCGTGGTCAGGAAAAATCGTCACGCCGATGCTGCAGGCAATACTCACCTTGTAGCCACCGGCAAGCTGAAACGGC
>JAYSZS010000342.1:0-8123 GCA_043737935.1 Propionivibrio sp.
GTCAATGGCACCACCCAGCAGGCCAATAGCCGCGCAGCAGGCATCACCGAGTTTGCCCGTCCCGAAGACGGCCATTGGGCTGATGACAAAACCTTTTATTTCGTCACCACCGGTGCCGATCCCGACGCTGCCGGTTCGGTCGGCACGCAATCCGCCCGTCTTTACAAGCTATCCTTCAACGTTGCGGATGGCGTAGTCGATTACGGCAGCGGCACCGTCACCATGGTGACGGACGCTGCAGACCTGACCGGCATCGATGGAGACAACGCCCGTTCGTTCGACAACATGGTGGTGGCGGATGATGGCAAGATCTACATCCAGGAAGACCCGGGTAACAACGCCTATATTGCCAAGACTTGGCAGTACGACCCCATCGCCAACACCTGGACCCAGATCTTCGAATCCGATCGCGCCCGCTTCCTGACGCCGACCGCGCCGTTCAACCAGGACGAAGAGAGCTCCGGCATCATCGAGATCACCTCGATCCTGGGCAGAAACGACGGCAAACGTTACTTCCTCGGTGACATGCAGGCGCACTACGACATCCCCGGCGAACGGGTTCAAGGCGGCCAGCTCTACGTGATGTCCTTCCCCGAGCCCAGGAAATAGGCCGTGTTACTGAACGGTCCGGGCCAGATGGGGACCATCGCTCCTCGTCGCAACAGGAAGCATTGATCCGGCAGCTGCCCCATCCCGGCGTTGCCTTGCAGCGCCGGGTTTTTTCCGGATCAAAATTTCATTCTGTCGTGAGGACACCCCTACACTGCCCAAAGCTGAGTCTAGCGACCGGGGCTCTTCAAACGGAAGAACACATACGGTGCGATGGCGACCCAGGCCAGCACGGCAACCCAGACACGGCCTTCAAACAGATTGTAGTTGGCGAGCAGTTCGGACCATGAACGGCCACCAACATAATGAAAAAACAGAAACTCGAAGGCAACGGTTAGCGCCATCCACAACAGGCCGATCAAAAGCGCTTGCCGACCTGAATCTGGCGGATAACGGCGCACATAAGCCCAGATGACGATGCCCAGCAAAAAGATGCCGATGACTGTAGAGATCAGGTGAGCGCTTGTTTCACCGAAGTATTTGCCAAAAGTGAATTGGCGAAGGGCCCCATTAGCCACCGAAACCAGCAACATCACGAACCAGGCAATCAGGTATTTCCACATGCTCGATCACTCACACCATGACGGCTTGTAGCGGACGTCGCAGCGATCTGGGCATTTCCGGTCCACGACCAAAGCGGACAACGAGGTCGGGCCGGTGATGGCCAAGCCCGAGGGCAGTGGCAAATTGCGCGCGTAAAACAGCAACTTCGACCGGCTGATTCAGGAATGCATTGCGGATGCCCAGAGCCGTCGCCTGCAGGGCGAAACGCTCGTAACAGCGCCCCGCTTCAATCCAGTGCGCCTTGTCGTTTGCTTCCGATATGAAAACCGCAATACCCGCGGAACTGCGAATGTAAGATGCATACTTGTCATTCTCGCTCTTGACTGTGTAAAACAGATTGAACAGTGGGCTTCCCAACCACCTGGGTAACGATGGATTGCCGGTCGAACGTGAGTACAACCCATCCCCGCTTCTGACCGCCTCGTCTTCGCTGAAGCGAATCCAGGCTTTCAGTTCCTCAACGAAAGCCGGATCGTTCATCTGAGCCGTAATCGCTTCAATGACATAAGCAAGAACTTGCTCCATGGCTTCCCTGTTGGCAAGGAGAAGCAGGCGAACCCCCTGTCCGCTGCCGGCGGCTTCGAGCAATTTCAGTTCCTCGCTGGACAAGGCTTTTCCGTCGAACTCTGCCCGGGTGCATTGACGTTTGGGAATGGCCGCAAATAGTGGCGACACGATGGCCCTGGTTGGCTCCAGAGCGACTCGCAAGGCGCCTTCTGCCGTGCTGTCGAAGCTTGCTTCGCCGTGCAGGCCATTGGCCAGCGCCGCCTGAAGCAGATTCTCGGCGGCGCACCCGAGCGAGACGAAAAGGTGATGCTTGTCGGGATCGACCGCAGGGCATTGTCGAGACAGATCGGGCAGTAATGAGATGGCGCGCTCGGTGCTGTGAAACTTCCAGCACTGCGTGTTATGGCTTGACGCAGCCAGTGTCGCGTAGCGCACAAGCTCATGGTGCAGCGACCAACGATCGCTGAGTCCGCCTTCACCGTGCCGCCAGATTTGCCCGACCGCTTCATCTTAACTGACTTCGCTGGCGGCATCAAAGGAGCATGCGTGCAAAGTCAGCAGACCAACCGGTATCGATGGTGCCGAAAGAATGAATTGTCTTCTTGAAAGCATTGTACTAACCCCGAATCGATTATTCTTTTTTGCAGCTTATGCAGAAAATTTTGCAGGTACCGTACGTTGGCGCACATAAAGAACGGCAATGCGGGCAGGAGCGTTCATTCGATATGGGGTTGGCCCCTTTTATCGCGACCCATGGGAGCCGCATCCGCATTAAGGGCAAGCAATTAATGCGCACAAACCAATGGCAGTGGCAATCCTTGTAATCATTGGAGCAGTTCTGAGGAACAGCTAACGGCGCGGCGGATAGATCTCGCTGCCGGCTTCCTTGATGTCGCGCCGCAACTGGCGCCGCTCCTCTGGCGAAAGCCGCTGCGTCCGCTGCTCGGCGCCGCCCTCGCTATGCTTGGCATATGGTCGTTGGGCTTCACGCTGTTTACGCGGCTGTTGCTGGTTCTGACCACCGCCCTGCCGGTTTCCCTCGCGAACATTACGATCATTTGAGGCTTCAGCGTACGCCTGAGGCATTGCCACAACCAGGGCAATTACCGCTGCAAGACCCACATTGATCATCCGTTCGAGCAAAACCATCACCACCCGCTTCTCCACACTCTGGTATCCGAAAATAGACCGCCCAGCGCGCTACCATTGGAACGTTACCGCCATCAAGCACCCCATATCCTTGAACAGCAGTACCCAACCCATTGTGCCCCCCTTCGACGAATCGAGGAACCTGCTCCCCCTTCCAGTTGCCCCGACGACAGTGTGCAAGCCAGGCGTAACAAGGTTTTGCGCTGATTTGCACAAGTTGTAAGAATTTGTTTCCGCAGGTTACGCCAGCAACCTTTCCTCACAAGTTGATCCGTCTCACTCGCCCCGCCAAGACTTTCGGGTTAGCATCTGGCCCATGGCTGAACGGAAAATTCTCGTTGTCGACGACGACAAAAGACTGCGCGACCTCCTGCAACGCTACCTCGGCGATCAGGGCTTTGTCGTCAGGACGGCAGAGAATGCAGCCATGATGGACAAATCGCTGACCCGTGACACCTTTGACCTGATCGTTCTCGACCTCATGTTGCCCGGCGAAGACGGTCTTTCGATCTGCCGCCGCCTGCATGCCAGCGAACCACAGCAGGCGATCATCATGCTGACCGCCAAGGGCGATGAGATCGACCGTATTGTCGGTCTCGAAATGGGCGCTGACGATTACCTGCCCAAGCCATTCAATCCACGCGAGCTGGTCGCTCGCATCCAGGCGGTATTGCGTCGGCGGGCAACGCGGGTACCAGGCGCCCCAACCAGCGAAGACAAGACGATTGTTTTCAGCGATGTTGAAGTCGATCTGGCCACCCGTACGCTGAAACGAAACGGCGAGATCCTGCCGCTCACCACGGGCGAGTTCGCCGTGCTCAAGGTGCTGCTCGAACACCCGCGTCAACCGCTTTCGCGCGACCGCCTGATGACCCTGGCACGAGGTCGGGAACAGGGACCCTTCGATCGCGCCATTGACGTTCAGGTCTCCCGCCTGCGCAAGCTGGTCGAACCCGACCCGACGGCACCGCGCTATCTGCAAACCGTCTGGGGCTTCGGCTACGTCTTCATCCCCGACGGCCAGAGCCCGACAAAATAACCCTGATCAGGGCGCAACTCGTGACCCTCCTTCGCAAATTCGTTCCGCGCACGCTGCTCTTCCGCACCTTCCTGATGCTTAGCCTGCTGATCTTCGTCTGCGTCGCGACCTGGCTCACCCTGTTTGCGCTTGCTGAACGTGAACCACGCGCTCGCCAGTTGGCACAGCTTGCGGTAAGCGTCGTCAATCTCACCCATGCCGCCCTGATTGCCGCTGATCCGGTCAAGCGGCTGGCACTGCTGCGCGATCTGGCGGAGAGTGAAGGGGTCCATCTCTACCCGGCCGAAGCCACCGATATCGTCAAAGCCTTGCCGGGTACTTACTTCTTCCGCGTCATGCGTGAGACTGCCGAATCGCAGCTCGGGCCGAAAACCCGCTTTGCCGGGACAGTCAATGGGCAACGGGGAATCTGGGTCAGTTTTTCGATTGATAACAGCGACGAGGATGATTACTGGCTGATGCTGCCCGGCGAACACGCCGAAACCGATTTCCCCTGGAATTGGCTCGGCTGGGGAGGCGCTTCGCTGGCGTTGGCACTACTGGTGGCCTGGCTGATCGTCTCGCGCGTCACCCTCCCCCTGCGCGCGCTGGCCGGCGCCGCCAAAGAACTGGGTCACGGCAGGCAACCGGCGCCTATCCCGGAACGTGGCGCCATCGAGTTGCAGCAACTCGCCGAAACTTTCAACCGCATGTCGGAAGACCTTAAACGGATTGACCTGGATCGCGCCGAGGTACTCGCCGGCATCTCGCACGATCTGCGCACGCCGCTGGCACGCCTGCGTCTGGAAGCTGAAATGTCGATCGGCGACGACGCCGCGCGTAATGCAGTCATCGAAGATATCGAGCAAATGGATGCCATCATTGCCCAGTTCCTCGACTACGCCCGTGACGACAGCGGGGAACGAGTTGAACTTACCGACGTCAATGCATTGGTGACCCAGGTCGGCGGTACTCAGGGGCGCACGTCAAGCACAGCACAATTTTCCCTGGGCGAACTGCCACCGGCGCTGATCCACCGTCAGGCACTGACCCGGGCACTCGCCAATCTGCTCGACAATGCCCGCAACTATGGTGGCGATCCCATCGCGGTGGAAACAAGAATCGAAAATGGCGAAATCCTGATCGACGTTCTCGACCGTGGCCCCGGTATCCCGGCAAGTGAAATCGAACGTCTGAAGCGACCCTTCACCCGCCTCGAAAACGCCCGCACCGATGCCAGTGGGACCGGACTCGGGCTGGCGATTGTCGAGCGCATTGCGCGCTTGCATGAGGGCCAGCTTGAATTGCTGGCGCGGGAAGGCGGCGGCATGATCGCGCGTCTTCGCCTACGGCTGAAAAACTGAGCTGAGAAAAAAGAAAAACGCCAGTTCCGGGGAACTGGCGCTTTTTAATACTGCTTATACGTCTTGCTTCGAAACACCATCAATCGCTGAGCGCGGCCTGGGCTGCCGCCAGTCGTGCAATCGGCACACGGAACGGCGAACAACTGACATAGTCGAGCCCGGCCCGATGGAAGAAGCCAATCGAAGCCGGATCGCCGCCGTGCTCACCGCAAACGCCCAGCTTGATTCCCGGGCGCACCGAACGACCCTTTTCGACGGCCATCTTGACCAGCAGACCAACACCTTTCTGGTCGATCGACTGGAAGGGATCCTGCTCGTACATGCCGTCCTTCAGGTAGGTCGGCAGGAACTTGCCAATGTCGTCACGCGAGAAGCCCAGCGTCATCTGCGTCAGATCGTTGGTGCCGAAGGAGAAGAACTCGGCCTGCTTGCCGATGCTGTCGGCGACCAGTGCGCCGCGCGGCGTTTCGATCATGGTACCAACCATATAAGCAATCTCGGTGCCGCGTTCGGCAAAAACGGCTGCCGCCGTATCATGAATGACTTTGGCTTGGGCATCGTATTCACGCACGGTGCCGACCAGCGGAACCATGATTTCGACCTTGACGTCGCTGCCCTTGGCCTTGGCGTTGAGTGCGGCTTCGATGATGGCGCGTGACTGCATTTCGGTGATTTCAGGATAGCAGATCCCGAGACGACAGCCGCGGTGACCCATCATCGGATTCGATTCGTGTAGGTCATCGACGCGATGGCTGATTTCCTCGTAGGTCACGCCCATTTCTTTCGCCATGATGCGCTGATTGGCCTCGTCATGCGGCAGGAACTCGTGCAAGGGCGGGTCGAGCAGGCGGATGGTGACCGGCAGACCGTTCATTTCACGGAACAGGCCTTCGAAGTCGCCGCGCTGGATCGGCAGCAGCTTGGCCAGCGCCTTGCGACGACCGGCTTCATCGGGCGCCAGAATCATCTCGCGCACCGACTTGATACGGTCGCCCTCGAAGAACATGTGCTCGGTACGGCACAGGCCAATGCCCACCGCTCCAAAGTTCCGCGCCGCCTTGGCATCTGCCGGCGTATCGGCATTGGTGCGAATGGCCAAACGCTTGTAACGGTCGGCAAGTTCCATCAGCGAACCGAAGTCACCGGAAAGTTCGGCATCCTTGGTCGGAACCTTGCCTTCATAAACCTTGCCGGTTGAACCATCGAGGGAGACCCAATCGCCTTCCTTATAGACCGTGCCATCAACGGTCATGGTGCGAGCTTTCGGATCAACGCGAACTGAGCCGGCACCGGAGACGCAACACTTGCCCATTCCGCGAGCAACCACCGCCGCGTGTGAGGTCATGCCGCCACGTGCTGTGAGAATGCCCTTGGCCACCACCATGCCGCGCAAATCTTCGGGAGAGGTTTCCTGGCGCACCAGGATCACGTCCTTGCCCTGGGCAACCCATTGCTCGGCTTCGTCAGCAAAGAAAACGATCTGACCGGTTGCGGCGCCTGGCGAAGCGGGGAGTCCGCTGGCAATCAAGCGAGCCTTCTTGATGGACTGGCCGTCAAACACCGGATGCAAAAGCTCGTTGAGGCGGTCCGGATCGACACGCATCAGCGCCGTTTTTTCATCAATCAGGCCCTGCTTGAGCATTTCGACTGAGGTGCGAACCAGGGCAGCGCCCGTGCGCTTTGCTGAACGCGTCTGCAGCATCCAGAGCTTGTCTTCCTGAATGGTGAACTCGATGTCCTGCATGTCCTTGTAGTGATTTTCCAGAGCCGTTTCGGTCTTCAGCAGTTCCTTGTAGATCGTCGGCATGATTTCTTCGAGCGAGGGGAACTTGCCTGCACGGTCTGCTTCGCTGACTTTTGCAAGTTCAGCCCAGCGACGTGATCCTTCAAGGGTGATCTGCTGCGGCGTACGGATGCCGGCCACCACGTCTTCGCCCTGGGCGTTGATCAGGAATTCACCATTGAAAATGTCTTCGCCTGAAGCGGCATCGCGGGTAAAGGCCACGCCTGTACCGCTGTTCTGACCGAGGTTGCCGAACACCATTGACTGAATGTTAACGGCGGTTCCCCAAGAACCCGGAATGTCGTGCATTTGACGGTAATAAACGGCACGGTCGTTGTTCCAGCTCTGGAACACGGCCATCACCGAACCCCAGAGTTGCTCCCACGGGTCGGTCGGAAATTCACGACCGAGTCGTGTGCGTATCATCGCCTTGAACTCGCTGACCATCTGCTTGAGATCGGCGGCGCTCAGATCGGTATCGAGCTCTACGCCCTTCTTTTCCTTGATCTCGTCGATGATGACTTCAAAGGGATCATGATCTTCCTTCGACTCGGGTTTCAGGCCCATCACCACATCGCCATACATCTGGACGAAACGGCGGTAGGAGTCCCAGGCGAAACGTTCGTTGCCGGATTTTTTGGCCAGACCCGCAACCGCCTCGTCATTGAGACCCAGATTAAGAATCGTGTCCATCATGCCGGGCATCGAGGCGCGCGATCCTGAGCGCACCGAGACCAGCAGGGGGTCGGCGGCATCGCCGAATTTCTTTCCCATTTCCTGTTCTAGAAAGGCCACGCCCTGTCTGACTTCGGCTTCGATCAGCTTCTGGATGCTCTCGGCACCCTGCTCGGTGTAGACCGTGCAGGCATCGGTACTGATGGTGAAGCCGGGAGGCACCGAAATTCCCAGACGACACATTTCTGCAAGATTGGCGCCTTTGCCACCCAGAAGATTCTTCAAATCGGCTGTGCCTTCGGTCTTCGAAGAGCCAAAAACATAAACGAATTTATTCGACATATTAACCTCACTAAAAAAGGAAAAATGAAAAGTCCGATGCGAATGCTTCAAGACTTTCCGGGGTTATTTTTTCAACTCGACAGAGAGAGACAGTTGATCACTTGTTTTACCA
>JAYSZS010000343.1:0-3502 GCA_043737935.1 Propionivibrio sp.
GGTTGGCCTTCCGAAAGATGGTTTGGGTGCGTGAGAACAATCATTCTATCAATCCCTGGGTCAGCCACCTCCTTCTCGCCTCAAATTCAAACGCTTACGTCACTGACTTCAACGTCATCGGGCTAAAGTGAGTGCCATTCATGTTAACCCAGTATAAATCTTACAATTAGATGGCCGGATGTTCACAATTCGTAATAGTCAAGACTGAACTCAGTTTGCGAAAATTACTTGACTTCTCAACGAAGGAAGCCATTGGTTGCTTCAAATCGAAAACCGTCATGACAACCCTTGCAACACGACAGTATGATAAGTAGCCATCAGGGCTAAACCGTCATTCCGATAAGTCGTGCGAAAACGCGCTCCGCCTAATCAACCGGGCCGACGGGTTCGATTGAAAGCTTACGCTTGCGCTCCGACGGGGGAAGGCTCCCGGGATATAAACAATTGCATCGCTACCAGCCATCACCCTAGCGCCGGGGGAATCATAAGCACGTTTAGTGCCAATAAATTAAACAATTGATTTTGTGATACAAATTTTTATGGATCGGCTATTTTGCTCATGAACCGTAAAAAATCCGACGATGAATTAATAGGCTGCTACAGCCTAAAGCGCCTTTAAGTTTGTTTTGGCAGTGGCAAACAGGGTCGGGTCCAGGGAGCAACACTAGCTTGTTTGCGACCTTGCTCCTCGTCCTGAAGAGTGCGAGTAGACAGGCCAAGAAGTACAGCGAATCGTTCAATTGCAAGCCGGCTCCCCTTGAAATTGCCGGCCGCCAGACTACCTGCGCCCGCCAGCCCAATAGAGCAGGGCGGTAACCGGTAATTCGGCCCAGAGCGCCAGGAGATCGGCATTCGAGAGGTGGGCGCCGACCGTAGCGCGTGAAAAAGGCGCAGCCCACGGACGCCACATCACACCGCCGGCAAAGCGCGTCACCCCCTGCATGACCAGAATACTGTTCATCCTGACCTCTGGCGAAACGTCGGCAACGACGCCCGACAAGGTTAGCAAGGCTTTGCGGAAGAGAATCACATCTTCCGGAAAGCGCAAGGCCGATGTCGACCCCAGCTTATCCATCAACGCAGTCAGCCAGTCAAAACCGGGAAAGGTGCCAAGCCGCACCTGCCGAATCGACTGCGCTACGGCAAGCTGTATCTGCGCCTCGTCAAGTGGCTCGCCAAGCAGCGCAATCGCCGCGCAAACCCGCCGGTCGTTCAGCGTCAGCGCGCCAAGAATCAGTTGTACCACCGCCTCGCACTGCACCTTGGTGATCTGCGTGGTCAGCGCCCAGTCGACGATCGCCAGCCGCTTGTCTGCGGTGGCCATCAGGTTACCGGCGTGCGGATCGGCATGGAAAACCGCCGGTGCAGCGCGGCTGCCCCAGAACGGCTGGGCCAGCAAGGCCCTGACGATACGTTCGGCGCGCTGCCGCATTTCGTCTGGTGGCAAGTCCTGCTCGGTTACCTTGCAGCCATCAACCCTCTCCATGGCCGTGACCGACGCGGTGGAAAACGGAAACAGGCGCGGAATCAGGATATCCGGCGAATTCGCATAGAAGCCGGCAGCCTGGCTTAGATGAATTTGCTCCCGGTCGAGGCTGACTTCGTTGGCCAGCAGGCGAGCGACACTTTCCAGCGTATTGCGGTAGTCGAACACCGGCAAATTATACTCGGAGCAGCGTTCTTCGAGATACGAGCCGAGCGCAGACCAAATCGGGAGCTCCTCGTTCAGCCGGTCCTGCACCCCCGGCCGCAGCACCTTAAAAACACCCCGCTGCGGCGGCGTGCCCCCGCTCTGCTGCCAGACAAAAGGCACAATAACGGCGACACTGGCCTCGGCCAGCGCCTTACGCCCCACCTGCAAACCGGCAATGTGGCCGATTTCGCGCTCCAGCACCGGCCGGATTGCCACCAGCGAATCGGTCGGCACCAGCGTTTCGAGTTCCTGCAAGCGCCGGCGCAAATCGGCTGACAGGCGCTTGTCGTGGGCCACCACCTGCCCCAGCTTGTGCAGTGTCGGGCATAGACGAAAGAGGGCGAGCAAACGCCGCGAACGGCTGGCTTTACCCGGCAGCGCCCGTTGTGCTTCAAAGATGGCTAGCTGGCGGGCAGGAGAGAGCCGCCCGAGAAAAAACAGAAGCGCGTCGGTTAGCAGGGGGCGGTATTCGGCGTAAGAGGGTGGCAACAGCTCGGCCAAGCCGAGTAATTTTTCCAGCAAGTCGCTATCGAGATTCAGATCGGAAGTTAAGTTCATGAGGTGGTACGACTAGCGTAGTTGCAAATCAACAAAGCAAGCAGTTTACCGCAATTCCACACCCGGCATACCGTACAGGCGCGTTCGCCGGGGTGCGATACTCAGGGAGCCAGCCGTTCGCGCAGCCACTGGCCATCCGCTTGCAAGCGATAGGCAATACGATCGTGCAGGCGCGATGAGCGGCCTTGCCAGAATTCCCAGTTGTCCGGCTGCAGGCGGTAACCGCCCCAATGCGCCGGTCGGGGTGGGTGGAGGCCGAACTTGAGGCCGTATTCGAGTGCGCGGGCCACGATAATGCTGCGCCCGGCAATCATCTCGCTCTGCGGCGATGCCCAGGCACCGATGCGATGGTTCAGCGGGCGGCTGGCGAAGTAGGCATCCGACTCGGCCTCCGACACTTTTTCCACCCGCCCTTCGATGCGTACCACCCGCTCCAGCTCTATCCAGTGAAACTGCAATGTCGCAAAGGGATTGGCCGCCAGTTCGCGCCCCTTGCGGCTACTGTAATTGGAAAACCAGACAATTCCGCGCGGGTCGCAGCCCTTGATCAGCACCGGCCGCGTTGACGGGCGACCGTTCTCGCCCACTGTCGCCAAGGTCATCGCATTCGGCTCCGGAATACCCCGCGGAATGGCATCCGCCAGCCAGGCCTGGAACTGCAACAAGGGTTCGCTGGAGGTTTCCTGCTCGTCCAGCGTGCCTTGCTGGTAATCCTTGCGCAGATCGGCAAGGGGAGTGTTATCGCACATGGTGAATCTCCGGTCGCCACTTTCATAAAGCGGGGTGAGGTGGCGATTTCAACGCCCTTTTTGATAGGTTCCGACTAACTGAGCTTGCGCAATGATGTGCCCCTGCATCGCCTGTTCCAGAGTTTTCTTGTTCGGCTTTTCAAGGTCGGGCAACTTCACATCAAGGGCGTAGAGCTGATGGAAGTAGCGGTGCCGGCCAATCGGAGGACAGGGTCCGCCGTAACCCGTGCGCTTCCAGTCGTTCAGCCCATCCAGCGTGCCGGCGGGCAACGACTGCACTCCCTCGGCCAGCCCGTTGCTGCTTGCAGGCAGGTTGTACAGAAGCCAGTGAACCCAGGTCATGCGCGGCGCAGCCGGATCGGGCGCGTCGGGATCGTCCACGATCAGGACCAGGCTCTTTGCCCCGGCAGGAACGCCACTCCAAGCCAGTGGCGGTGAAACATCCCGGCCTTCACAAGTGTACCGCTTCGGGATCGAGCCCTGGTGATCGAAGGCACTTGAA
>JAYSZS010000344.1:0-8113 GCA_043737935.1 Propionivibrio sp.
GAGCGGCTCCGGGTGTAGTTACCCCGGAATTTTTTCGGATCTTCATTTTGACGTTCAAATCGACACCCCGCTTTTTCAGGCTGAATCCACTGCCATTCATGGCTTCCAGCGATTTGCCTCCTTGTTTACCCGGACAGTAGTGGTTTTAGAACGGCATGGCCAGCAGTACGTAGCCGCTGTACCCGCCATCGAGTACCACGAGCCGTCGCGTCCTAGAAAGTTGATCAGGCCGGCGGCCCCCGGAACGATCATTTTTAGCCTGCGCAAGCAACAACCCAAAATGCGGCACATGACATGCCACGCAATGAGTTTCGTCATTAAAACTTACATTAAACTGACAATAACCGGCATGACATAAGGAATTATTGCTTGATTTATTGATTATTTATCATGTACTTAATTTACGCTTACAAAATGAGCGGACTGTATGCCGGAGCGGCTTCTCGATAACGCGCTTTAACGGTAACGTACCCCGCCAGGGAGCTTTTGCAGTCACCGCAAACAGCTTAGCGGCCGCGGCATGATCGGCTTGAGCTGGCGGCGATCCGCTGGCCTGAAACGTGCTGGATAGCGCTTGCCACGAATCCGTTTTGCATAGGGAGGTTATGATTCGTTCAGTTGCAGGGAATATCAGCCAAAAGACGCATTAAACGTTAAAATTCGGCATCTTTTTCAAGGAGAAGGCCCATGTCCAGCGCTTTTACCCGCTACGGCCTCACGGCACTTGTTCTATCCGCTGTCGCCCTGCCCGCCTCGGCCGGTGAGCTGGTCATGGTGGCCGGCATCCCGCTTGATTTCATTCTCTTCGCGCTGACCCTGCTTGGCGTTGCGCTGTTTCACAACTACACGCTATACGTCGGGCTGACCGGCCTGGCGACGATCACGCTTTACAAATTGTTGTTCACCGGCTTCAAGACCGGCGAAGGGGTGGCCGGTCTAGCCGGGCACTTCCAGCATGAGTGGGTGGTGCTGGCCAACCTGTTCTGCCTGCTCATGGGTTTTGCCCTGCTTTCGCGCCATTTCGAGAAGAGCCACGTTCCGGTCATCCTGCCCAAGTATCTGCCCGACGACTGGAAGGGCGGCTTCGTGATGCTGGTGATGGTTTTTGTGCTCTCCAGCTTCCTCGACAACATCGCCGCCGCGCTGATCGGCGGCGCCATGGCGCACCAGTTGTTCAAAGCCAAGGTGCATGTCGGCTACCTGGCGGCGATTGTCGCTGCCTCCAACGCCGGCGGTTCCGGCTCGGTGGTCGGCGACACGACCACGACGATGATGTGGATCGACGGCGTTAGCCCGCTCGATGTATTCCACGCCTATGGCGCCGCCGTGCCCGCCCTGGTCATCACCGCCTACTTTGGCGCCAAGCAGCAGCACGCCTACTCGCCGATAATCAAGCACGTACATAGCAAAATCCAGGTCGACAAGGCACGCGTCGGCATCGTCCTGCTGATTCTGGTCTTCGCCATCGCCACCAACATCGCGATCAACGTGAAATTCAACGCGCTGGCCGATGATTTTCCCTTCATCGGAGTTGCCGTTTGGGTGGCGATCCTGCTCTCGGTCACCGTTCGTCGACCGGACTGGGAAGTGTTGCCGGAAACCTTCAAGGGAACAATCTTCCTGCTCTCGCTAGTCACCTGCGCGTCGATGATGCCGGTCGAGAGACTGCCTCCCGCCTCGGCGCTGGTGGCGTTCGGCCTGGGTTTTGTCTCGGCGGTGTTCGACAACATCCCGCTCACCGCGCTGGCGCTCAAGCAGGGCGGCTATGACTGGGGCGTTCTGGCCTATGCCGTCGGCTTTGGCGGTTCGATGATCTGGTTCGGTTCGTCGGCCGGCGTGGCGCTCTCCAACATGTATCCGGAAGCCAAGTCGGTCGGCAACTGGCTGCGTCACGGCTGGCACGTCGCCCTGGCCTACGTCGTCGGTTTCGCCGTACTCTACTTCACGCTCGGCTGGGAACCGCACGAAGTGCACAAGAACCTTGATGGCAAACGAACCGAGTCGGTGGCGCCTGGAGTCGCACCGACCGCGCATTAAAGCAGGCCAGCCCTTACCCGGACGCCGATGGCCCATTGCAGGCGTGGTTTAGAACTATGGAAAGTGAGGTCTTTGCCAACTTCAACGAACTGCGGGCAACGTTCGCCAGTGCCGATTATGTTGACGGCCTGACGGTGTTCAATATCGGCGGGAACAAGTACCGGCTGACTGCGGCAATTCACTACAACAGGCACAAGGCATTTGTCCGCGCCGTGCTGACACATGCGGAGTACGACCTTGGAAAATGGAAACGGAGGAACTGATGGGATATGCACTTAAAGCGGTGCCTGAGCCGCAAGCCATTCTTCAGGCGTGGCTGCCGTTCAAGTAACTCATCGGCGTGACTGCGGTTCATACCGAGGGCGACTATGCGCAGGCGCGCGCCAAAATCGATGCATTGCTTGACGAAGTGGGCGATAACGAAAGCCACCTCTTAGCTGATGTGCTCGACTACCTTGCCGGTCAGGTGAAAGCCTGTGAGGATGAAAACTTTCTTATCCCAGAGGCGGAGCCAAGGGAAGAGCTACGGTTTCTCATGGACTAGCACGGCCTCAATCAAGAGGACTTGGGAGACTGTGCGCCACAAAGCCGAATCTCTGACATCCTGAGCGGCAAGTGCTCGATCAGCAAGGAAATTGCCAAACGCCTGGCTCAGCGGTTCCACGTCCGCGCTGATTTGTTCCTGTATCTGCGAATCTGGCATACGCGTGATGATCGATAATTGACGTCTCGGTATGCCATTTATATGGTTGTTGCAAACCGCATCGATGAATCGTTAGGCGTCAATCTGCCAGCAGCGGTAATTTCTTCTTGCCTGAATGCTGTCATTGAAACAGCCGATACAATCAGAAACCGGCCGTAGAATCATCATCCCAAAGTCGAAAATATTGACAAGGTGACGAATGGAAGACTTGTAAAAATCGACCATCATATTAATGGTGCCCGGCAAGGGCCTGGTAGCGATGCGGAAACTCGCCGATCGATCAAGCTGTCAGGCCTTCGAAACCATCACAGCCCAAAAATAGCTGACATCGGGTGTGGCACGGGTGCTTCGGCACTCTTTATGGCAAGCGAACTCGATGCCGAGATCATTGCCGTCGACTCACTGCCAGAATTTCTGGGGTCCTTAAGGAACGTGCAAATAAGGCAGGAGTAGCCAAACGCATCGCTACCAAAGCCGCTTCCATGGATGGCTCTCGATATTCCGTGTACGTTGGATGCGATCTGGCCTGAGGGAGCGATCTACAACATGGGTTCGAGAAAGGCGTGCTTGACTGGCGTCGATTTCTGAAGCCTGGTGGCATCCTCGCCGTTACCGAGCTGACATGGCTGAAGGACAAGCGTCCTGCCGAACTTGAATTACTTTGGCAAGCAGAATACCCAGAGGTCGAAACTGCCTCATCAAAATGGCCATCCTTGAACAAAGTGGCTAAGCCCCATTGGGCTATTTTGTCCTTCCGGAGCATTGCTGGCTTGAAGAGAATTACCGTCCAATGCATAAGCGCTTTTCGGCTTTTCTGGGTACGCATCAGTCAAGTGAAGAGGCAAAGGCCATTGTCGCGGCGGAGGAGCGCGAGATCGATCTTTATGAGCGCTATAAGCCATATGAAAGCTATGGCTTCTATGAAGCGCGTAAAACATCCGACAGGTCATGAAGAGGCTTATTCGAGCCATCTTCATCGTATGACTGGAGTACGCTGATTCCAGCGCTTGAACCTCTGATGGCGTTACAGGCGGCAATGCGCCGTGAAGCGACTGCCGTGCGAAATGACAGAAGCCTCGTCTACGATTAGTACCGTTTCGTGAGCTGCCCCCGCGCTGTTGTTTTTTTTGGTAGTTGAAAAATTCCGCCGGTTTGGGATTGGAACCTCTTACACGTTGCCCCAACTGCGCAGAACCAAGGCCATCAATGATTCGTTTTTCCATTTCGTAGCTCTTTCGTCCGCGCCTCGGCTACCTTGAGCCTGGCGAGTATGATGTCCATATCCTCTTTCGGCTTGACGATCCCGCGCTTGCTCTTCTTCTGGAAGCAGTGCAGGACAAATACCGCTGCCTCGAACTTCACCGTATAGACCGCAGGATATTTTTCGCTTCGACCTATCAAGTCCAGGAGGCTGCTAGCGGAAGACCTCGCGACGGTTGCCAATCTTCACAACGAGGATTCGCAAAGTGCCGTCCTTAATGCGGCTGACGATTCGGTAATCGCTTACGCGATATTTCCAGAACTCACCCAGCTTGGAACCCTTGAGGGCTTCGCCAAAGCTGCGCGGATAATCAAGTACGGCCACGCGGCCATGCAGAAACGCCAAAATGCGTCGGGCCATCTGCGGGTCGAGCTTGTCCAGTTCCCACTCTGCGGCGGGGTCAAGCTCAAGTTTCCAGGCCATAGCGTTTCATCACTACCTCGAGCGGTACGGCCTGAGTCTTGCCGCCACGAAGGTCGATCAATCGCTGTTCGGCCAGATACCAATCTTCAAGGTCGTCGAGGGGTTCGCGGATGGCTTCAACCATGTAATAGGTCTTACTACGTCCGGTGAGTTAAATCAGATGTTCCAGGCGTTGTGAGACGTCATCGGGTAGGCGCAGCGAAACGGAAGTCATGATTTCTCCAAAAATTCAAAAATCGAGATACAAAGTATCTCCCACCAACAAGAGCACAAGCGAACTGTACGTAAAACAAGTGTTTGGATGATCTGTTAGCCGAGCCGCCGCATCGCTGAAAAGTCCATCCATTCGGGCGGCAGCAGGGGGTTGTCAGTGGCAATGTAGTCCCAAACGTCGGCGCGGTCTTGTTGCGCCTCAGGTGTCCAAATGACTTTCACCTGGTTGGTTGCACTGGCTCGTCAAGCGGCGAATTCGGCTTCAAGATTCCTCATTCGAGCATCCGACGCCGGCACGCATCGAAGTGCGACCCGCTTCGGCCTTGCGGCACAGGAATTCGTCGTATTCACACGCTTCGCGCTGGCGCTGTACGAACTTCCGCACCAGCTCGCGCACAACTTGGGAGGCGGGCCGGTGGGCGACCTCGGCTTCGGCGACGAATTTAGCGCGCAGTGTAAATTCCAGCTTCATCGAAAAAAACAGCATCCTTAGGCATGATCGATCCTTCAAATAAAACAGATACTTGTTTGGTATATAAGTTTTCATTACCACGTGTGCCGTTGTACTTCTGGCTACACTTTTCATGGATTGATGACGTACACACCGACCGCCTCATAGGGGGCTGTGTCACGTGTCGCCACGATAAATCCCCGCGAGGCCGAAATCGCCGCGATATAGCCCTCAGGTGTAGGGAATCCTCGTCCGCCGGTCTTAACCGTCGCTGCTAGCTGGGCATCGTGTCGTGCTGCATCAGTGTCGAATGGCATTACCCGATCCCTGAACAGCCCCATCAGACCGTCAAGGGTCTGTGCCCTCATGTCCTTGCGTTTACCGGCGGGAAGCACCGCGAGCCAAACAGCAGCTCGGCCAGCGTACGCTCGACAGGTACAGCGTTTCGGCGGTTTGATCGTTCAGCCATGCCCGTACAGCCGGGTGCGGCTCGGACTTCATCGCTTCGGAAACGACGTGGGTATGGAGGACGATCATTTAAACCTCGGCGGCCTGGCCGGCCTCTTGTCTCTCACTTGGTCGAATACCTCGATATCCTCGTTCGTCAGGCTGATCGAGCGACCCAGTGCCGCGAGGACATCACCCATGCGAACACGTCCCTTTGGCTTGACCGCAGTCGCCAGAATCTCCCGCACCTCGGCTTCGGTGCTGTGCTCATTTAGAGCGGCCCGCAACCGTAGTGCGCGGTGCACGTCCTCAGGCAGATTGCGTACTGTCAGCATCGCCATAAAATCACCTCTTTAAAAAATGCATTCGATGCATTCATTGTAAAAATTCGAATTCCGAATGCATTGCTGCAAAGCGCATCAGTAGCGTCGTAAAACAATGGTTTAACCACAAATCAATGGTTTAACCACAAATCGGTAGTCAGCAGAAAGACAGACTTGAAAACTTCAAGATTTTTGCGGATAACAATGGCGAAATCCACCCCCATGATCGCCATTTTTGCAATCTCATTTGGCGACGGGCTGTTCGTATCCGGCTCGTGGTTATAATCAGGCCCTCGGCATTATCTATCCGAATTGACGACATCGGGATTCCCGGATCAGGCTCAATTGAACAGCAGCGTCCAACTCTTTGCCCTCGTGGCCGTGCCCTTGGTGGCCAGCCCGCTGCCGCTGCTGATGCAGCGCTGGGGGCGTCGCTACGCCGCGCTGGCGGCAGCGGCGGTGATGGCGGCCTGCCTGATCTTGCTTTCGCCGCTGGTTGCGCCGGCGCTCGCGGGGCACGTCGAACTGGCGCGCCTGGCCTGGCTGCCGGCTTACGGGCTTGATTTGAGCCTGCGCCTTGACGGACTCGGCCTGCTCTTCTGTTTCCTGATTCCCGGGATCGGCCTGCTGGTCGTCCTCTACGCTTATTACTCCCTGCCGGAAAGTGATGTTCTTGGACGTTTTTACTCGCTGTTGCTGCTGTTCATGGCCGCCATGCTCGGCGTCGTTCTCTCTGAAAACCTGATTCTGCTGCTCATCTTCTGGGAAATCACCAGCCTTTCGTCATTCCTGCTGGTGGCCTATACGCACGAACATCATGACGCCCGGATTGGCGCCCGCATGGCGCTGGCCGTGACCGGCGCTGGCGGGCTGGCGCTTTTTGCCGGCATCCTGCTGCTCGGCCACATTGTCGGCAGCTACGAGCTGTCGGCGGTGCTGCAGGCCGGTGAGCGCATCCGCGCTCACGATTTCTACGCGCCGACACTGATCCTGATCCTGCTCGGCGCCTTCACCAAGTCGGCGCAGTTCCCCTTTCATTTCTGGTTACCCAACGCCATGGCCGCGCCGACGCCGGTATCGGCCTACCTGCATTCGGCGACCATGGTCAAGGCCGGTGTGTTTCTGCTCGCCCGCCTGTACCCGGCGCTGGCCGGGAGCGAGCTGTGGTTCTGGCTGGTCAGCGCGACCGGTGCGCTGACGCTGGTCTATGCGGCATCGATTGCGCTGTTTCGTCACGACATCAAGGGACTGCTGGCTTACTCGACGATCAGCCAGCTCGGGCTGATTACCTTGCTGTTCGGGCTGAATACCCCGCTGTCGGTGGTGGCCGGCGTTTTTCACATGATCAATCACGCTATCTTCAAGGCCTCGCTGTTCATGGCCGCCGGTGTCGTCGACCACGAATGCGGGACGCGCGACATGCGGCGCGTCAATGGCATGTTCCGCTACATGCCGATCACCGCGACGCTGGCCATCGTCGCAGCCGGCGCAATGGCCGGCGTACCGCTGCTGAACGGCTTCCTGAGCAAGGAGATGTTTTTTGCCGAGACCGTCGATCACCCGGTTTTCGCTCAGTTACGCTGGCTGATGCCCCTGTTTGCCACCGTCGCCGGCATGCTCGCGGTGGCCTACTCGTCGCGCTTCATCCACGATGTTTTCTTCAACGGCGAACCGATCGATCTGCCGCGAACACCGCACGAACCGCCGCGCTGGATGCGTATGCCGATTGAGTTACTGGTCGTGCTCTGCCTGCTGCTCGGCATTTTTCCCGACTGGAGTATCTCCCGCATTCTCGCGGCGGCGGCCAGCGCCACACTGCACGCGCCGCTACCGGCCTACACGCTGGCGATCTGGCATGGATTCAATCCACCTTTCGTCATGAGTCTGCTGGCGCTCGGCGGCGGTGTTCTCATCTATGCGTTGCGTGCGCCGTTGTTCGCCTGGTATGAGCGCAGGACGCACCGGCAGGTGCTGCTCATCTTCGAGCGCTTTTTCCATGCCCTTTCCCAGCTCTCCGGGCAACTCGTGGCGCGCATCGACAACGGCTCGTTGCAACGCTACTGCGCCCTGTTGATTGCCTTTGTCCTGCTGCTGGGCGCCTGGGCCGGGTGGCCGGGAGCAGGCGAGGCCGTTGCGCGCCACACTCATCCGGTCGACGTTTCGGCGCTGCTGGCGTTCGCCGCTCTGACGCTCGCCGCCCTTGGCGCCACCGTCCTGCATCGGCAGCGCTTGCTGGCGCTTGTGCTGGTCAGCTT
>JAYSZS010000345.1:0-8068 GCA_043737935.1 Propionivibrio sp.
AATGATTGGAATCACTTGATGCGCTTTAGGGGCAAAAGTCCAGACCCTGAATCGCACGATACCGGCTGAAATAACCTCCTTTCGCTTTCTTGTCCTTTAGCCGCACCGTTGGCGATCAGGTATGATTTTTAAAATGAGAATTGCTGCACAGCAGTCTGGTTTTTGCGCCGTTCACCAGGTTTGCTATACACTAATCAGATTGCGTCGGCGCAGGGGCTGTCGCGAGATGATCAAAGCATAAATATTACAAATCTGCCGTCGGGAGGATTGACCATGAAAGAAAAAACAGGTACCCCGGATTCCAGCCCACCGAGGTCCAGCACTGCGGCCACGGCGGAAGCAATGTCAGCCATCGATTCATCCGCGAACGCCAGGACCTTGCAGGATGTCCCGGATCAGGAGCCTTTGCCCGATACTGAAAATCTGCCAATGAGCGGCGTGCGCGTCATTGATGTTGGCACTTTTCTGGCTGGTCCCTATGCGGCATCGATGCTGGGCGAGTTCGGTGCCGAGATTCTCAAGGTCGAGCATCCGGTCAACGGTGATCCGATGCGACGTTTCGGAACCGCATCGAAGCGCCACGACGCGACGCTGGTCTGGCTTAGCGAAGGCCGCAACAAGAAATCGGTGACGCTCGATCTGCGTCAGCAGGAAGGCGTCGAACTGTTTCTGAAACTGGTTGCCAAGTCCGACGTGCTGATCGAGAACTTCCGCCCCGGCACGATGGAGGAATGGGGACTCGGCTGGGACGAGTTGAGCAAGGCTAACCCAGCCCTGGTGATGCTCCGGGTCTCCGGCTACGGGCAAACCGGGCCCTATCGCAAACGTTCGGGTTTTGCTCACATCGCCCATGGCTTCGCCGGACTCTCCTATCTCGCCGGTTTCCCCGGTGAAACCCCGGTGGTACCCGGCACCTCGCCGCTCGGTGACTACCTGTCCAGCCTCTACGGCGCCATTGGCATCCTGATCGCACTGCGTCATCGGGACGCAACCGGGGAAGGGCAAATCATCGATATCGGCATTTACGAAGCCGTTTTCCGCCAGATGGACGAGATCGCAACGGCATACGGCCTGTTCGGCAAGGTTCGGCAACGCGAAGGTGCTGGCAGCTACGTTGCCGTTCCGCATGGACATTTCCGTACCGTCGACGATAAATGGGTCGCCATCGCCTGCACTACCGACAAGATGTTCGAACGCATCGCTGCGGCGATGGGCAAACCCGAACTCGCTTCGGCCGAGTGCTATGGAAATCAGCGCAAGCGTCTGGCTGCGCGCGACGAGGTTAATCGGATCGTCATCGAATGGGTCGGATCGTTGACCCGCGACGAGATCATGACCTTGTGCATTGAGGGTGAAGTGCCGATTGGCAAGCTCAACAGCATTGCCGACATCTTTATGGACGAACATTTTCTGGCGCGCGGTAACCTGGCTCACCTCAAGGAGGACGGGCTGGGTGAAGTAGTGATTCCAGGCGTCGTACCGACGCTATCGGAGACACCGGGCAGAATTTCCAATCTCGGGCCGCCGCTCGGCAATGCGACCTATGAAATCCTGCGCGAGCTGCTCGGTATTTCGGCGCGGGAGATACAGCGGTTGCGGCAACGCAAGATCATCTGAACAGGCCAGCGCGAGGACTCCAACATTACCACCGAACAGAAAGAGACAAGGCTACCGCTCGCAGGCATTCGTGTCATTGATGCCGCCACGGTCATTGCTGCGCCGTACAGTGCCAGCATTCTCGGCGAATTTGGCGCCGAGGTGATCAAGGTCGAAAACCCCAAAGGGGGCGATCCCATGCGTTACTTCGGTACGCCGACCAAACGCAAGGACACGCTGGCCTGGCTGAGCGAAGCGCGCAACAAGAAATCGGTTACTCTCGACCTGCACCTGCCCGAAGGCGTCGAGTTGTTCAAGAAACTGATCGAGAATTCCGATGTGCTGTGCGAAAACTTCCGGCCCGGCACGCTGGAAAAATGGGGGATCGGCTGGGAGGTACTGCACAAGATCAACCCGCGACTGATCATGCTGCGCGTCACCGGCTACGGGCAGACCGGCCCTTACAAGGACCGGCCCGGTTTTGCCCGCGTCGCGCACGCGGTCGGCGGCATTGCCTTTCTCTCGGGTATGCCGAGGGGAACACCGGTCACTCCGGGGTCGACCACCATCGGCGATTACCTGACCGGACTCTACGGCTGCATCGGCATCTTGATGGCCTTGCACCACCGCCAGCGCACCGGTCGTGGCCAGTATATCGACGCCGCCCTCTACGAGTCGGTGTTTCGCTGCACCGACGAACTGGCGCCGGCCTATGGGATGTATGGAACGGTGCGCGAGCGGCACGGACCGACACATAACGATTTCGCCTGTCCGCATGGCCATTTCCCGACCAAGGATAACGGCAAGTGGGTGGCCATTTCGTGTGTTACCGACAAACTGTTCGAGCGGCTGGCGATGGCCATGGGACGCCCCGAACTGGCGGCGGCACACATCTATGGGGATCAGAAGGTGCGCATGGAACACCGTCACGACGTCAACGAGATCGTCAGGGACTGGTGCGGATCGCTGCCGCGCGAAGAACTGCTTTCCCGCTGCTTCGCGGCGGGTGCGCCGGCCGGTCCCCTGAACAGCATTGCCGATGTTTTCGGTGACCGGCAGTTTCACTCGCGACGCAATCTGGTGGCTATCGACGAGCCGGATATCGGTGAGACAGTCATCGTACCGTCGGTGATTCCGCGCCTGACGGTCACACCGGGGCGCATCAAGCACCTCGGTCCCAGGCTCGGGCAACATACGGATGAAGTGCTCTCGGGATTGCTCGGGATGAATCAGAACGAGATTGATGCACTGCGAAAAAAGCGCGTGATCTAAAACGCTCAAGCTCAGCACAACATGGGATTGGTGGACAAAATGGAAGGAATTCTCAAAGGTTTGCGTATAGTCGAAGGCACCGCTTTTGTCGCAGCGCCTCTGGGCGGGATGACTCTGGCGCAACTCGGTGCTGACGTCATACGTTTCGACCCAATCGACGGCGGGCTTGACAACCGTCGCTGGCCGTTGACCCTGGATGGCAAGCACAGCCTTTTTTGGGCTGGCCTGAACAAGGGCAAGCGCTCAATCGCCATCGATTTTCGTCAGCCGAAAGGACAAGAATTGCTGACCCGGCTGATCTGCGCTCCGGGGGAAAATGCCGGCCTGTTCAGCACCAATTTCCCGGCCAAGGGCTGGCTCAGTTATGAAACGCTGAAAGCCCATCGTCAGGATCTGATCATGATCAACTTTCTTGGTCGTCGCGATGGCGGTTCGGAGGTCGATTACACCGTGAACCCACAGGTCGGCCTGCCCTTTTTGAACGGACCGATTAATTCGTCAAAGGTTGTGAACGACGCTTTTCCGGCGTGGGATTACACCAGCGGACACATGATCGCGATCGGTCTGCTCGCCGCCGAAAGACATCGACGACTTACCGGCGAAGGACAACTGGTTCGTCTGTCATTGAAGGACGTGGCACTGGCGATGCTTGGCAATCTCGGCTTGCTGGCCGAAGTGATGGTCAATAATGCGGATCGGCCCAAGTATGGCAACTATCTCTATGGCTCCTTTGGGCGCGACTTCAGAACGCTGGACGGTAAACGCCTGATGATCGTCGGCCTGACCGACATGCAGTGGCATTGCCTGATCAAAGCGACCGGTCTGCAGAACGCGATCAAGAAACTCGGCATCCGGCTAGGGCTTGATCTTGACGACGAAGGCAATCGGTTTCGCGCCCGGCAGGAGATCGCCGCGCTCATGGAGCCATGGTTCCAGGCCCGCACCATGGCCGAAGTCGCAGGTATACTCGATGCCCACCGGGTCACCTGGGGCCCCTACCGTGGCGTGCGCGAAGCCATTGCCAACGATAAGGATTGCTCGGTTGACAATCCGATGTTCTCGATGGTCGAACAACCGGGAATCGGAACCTATCTGGCGCCGGCCACACCACTTAATTTCAAGGACATTCCGCGCCTGCCGGCGAAGCTGGCGCCGGTACTCGGGGAACATACCGACCAGATTCTGCTCGACATCCTCGGCTTGAGCGAAGCCGAAGTCGGTCGTCTGCGCGACGACGGCATCGTCGCCGGCCCGACCTGAATTACACTACGCATCAGCACCCAGACTTCCGTCGGATCCATCCGCCTTCTATTGATAAAGGAAAATGCCATGAAGCTACCTGTTCATTTCTACAAGCCACTCGCCATCGGCGCACCGCAACCCCTGCGCGAACTGCCGGTGCGACCGGAACGGATGATCCATTTCTTCCCTCCGCACATCGACAAGATCCGCAATAAGGCGCCTGAGACGGCCAAGCTATGCGATGTGATGTGCGGCAACCTCGAAGACGCCATCCCGATCGAATCCAAGGACGCCGCGCGCGCCGGTTTCATCGAGTTGCTGAGCAACACCGACTTTGGCGACACCGCGATGTGGGTGCGCGTCAATGCCTTGAACAGCCCCTGGATACTCGATGACCTGAGCGAGATCATCAAGCACGTCGGCAACAAGGTCGATGTGATCATGATTCCCAAGGTCGAGGGGCCGTGGGATATTCACTTCGTTGACCAGTATGTGTCCCTGCTCGAAGCCAAATATGGAATCAAAAAGCCGATCCTGCTGCATGCCCTGCTCGAAACGGCACAGGGCGTGACCAACGTCGAGGCCATCTGCGGCGCCAGCCCGCGCATGCATGGCCTGAGTCTCGGTCCGGCCGATCTGGCCGCTTCGCGCGGCATGAAGACGACGCGGGTCGGTGGCGGACATCCCGGCTACGGCGTACTGGTCGACGAAGAAGAAGGCAAGGATACGCGCGCCTTCTATCAGCAGGATCTCTGGCATTACACCATCGCACGCATGGTCGATGCGGCCGTGGCGCATGGGCTTCATTCATTCTACGGTCCGTTTGGCGACCTCAAGGACGAAGCCGCCTGCGAAGCGCAATTCCGCAATGCCTTCCTGATGGGCTGCTCGGGAGCCTGGTCGCTGGCGCCGAACCAGATCGCCATCGCCAAACGCGTTTTCAGCCCGGACGTCAAGGAAGTGCTGTTCGCCAAGCGCATTCTCGAAGCGATGCCCGACGGCAGCGGCGTGGCGACCATCGATGGCAAGATGCAGGACGATGCCACCTGGAAACAGGCCAAGGTCATCGTCGATCTGGCGCGGCTGGTCGCCCGACGCGATCCGGAGCTGTCCGCCGCTTACGGCTGGTAAGGTTTTTTAGAGTCCAACAGGGAGCAAAGTCAAATGAGCCAAAAGACCAGACTGGGAAATTTCTTTGAGGATTTCAGCATCGGGCAGAAAATTGCCCACGCCACACCGAGAACCGTCACCGAGGGGGATGTGGCGCTTTACACGGCGCTGACCGGTACGCGTTTTGCCTGTGCTTCGGCAGATACTTTTGCCCACCGCCTAGGTTTCCCGCGCTCTCCGGTTGACGATGTGCTGGCCTTCAACGTGGTCTTCGGCAAGACGGTGCCGGACATCTCGCTGAATGCCATTGCCAACCTGGGCTACGCCGCCGGCCGTTTCGGCCAGCCGGTCTATCCGGGGGATACGCTCACCTCGGATTCGACGGTGATCGGCCTCAAGGAGAACCGCGACGGCAAGACCGGCGTCGTTTACGTGCGCTCTTGTGGCGTCAATCAGCGCGGTGAAATGGTTCTGGATTATTGTCGCTGGGTCATGGTGCGCAAGAAAGATACGGCGCTCCCGGCCCCCAAGGCCAGCGTACCCGAGCTACCCGCGGCCGTTGCCGCCGACGAGCTGATCGTTCCGGCGGGTATCCACATCGATCAGTACGATTGCGCGCTTTCCGGCAGCAAAGACCTATGGGACGATTATCAGGTCGGCGAAAAGATCGATCATGTAGATGGCATGACCATCGAAGAAAGCGAACACATGATGGCCACCCGCCTATACCAGAATACCGCCAGGGTCCACTTCAACCAGCATGCCGAAAAGGACGGTCGGTTTGGCCGCCGCATCGTCTATGGCGGGTTCGTCATCAGCCTGGCCCGCTCGCTGTCCTTCAACGGGCTGGCCAATGCCTTCAAGCTGGTCGCCATCAATAGCGGTCGTCACGTTTCACCTGCCTTTGCCGGCCTTACGGTCTACGCCTGGTCGGAAGTGCTCGAAAAGCTGGTTCTACCGGGCCGCAACGATCTCGGCGCACTGCGGCTACGTACCGTGGCGACCAAGGATCAAGCCTGCGCCGACTTTCCCTACAAACTCGCCGACGGCAACTACGATCCAAGCGTTCTCCTCGATTTCGACTACACAGTACTGATGCCGAGAAGAGTGTAGAAAAAAGTCAAGTGGGCAGGCAATAAGACAGGCATCTGGCCATTTTAATTTATTAGCCTGAGAGGCTGTGATTTAATGCATTAGCCCCCACCGCAGAGGCGCAAAGTGGCTAAGGTGACGCAAAGAATGCTTTACAAGCCATGGGTTAACTTTGCGCTTTCTTTGCACTTTTCGTCTTTGCGGTTGTTTTTTGATTTTTTTCACCGTCTCTGAGTCAACGTTTGGAAAAAAGTACATATAAAGCGGGTAGGGGATTGATTTCAGGCGATAAAATGAATAATGTATTAGAAATTAATGATTAAATAATATGTCGTACTGAATCGCAAGGGGAAGAGTATGGTGCTCAATTCCTTACGACAGTCTGGAAGATGTATTCTTGCGGTCTTGTTGTATATGTTTACCTTAACCACGTTGGCGGCAAACGAGCCGAAGCCACTCAAGCGGACAACGACGGCCGATCTCCAAATTCAAGGAGCTGCAGCGAGAATTTCAGTCCGGTCCGGAGGTGACCAAGGCCTGCCTGACCTGCCACACCGAGGCGGCTGGCCAGATACACCTTACCAAACCTTGGAAGTGGGAGTACCTCAATCCCGATAGCGGGCAGACGCGGGCAAGAAGATCATCCTCAACAACTTCTGCATTTCCATCGCCTCCAACTACTCGGCCTTTACCAGTTGCCACATCGGTTACGGTTGGAAAGATGCCAATTTCGACTTCAGCGTCAAGGAAAACGTCGACTGTCTGGTTTGTCACGATACCACCGGCATTTACAAGAAACCGCCGGGTCTGGCTGGCAATCCAGTCATCAAGGACTTGGAACTGCCGCCCGGCTCCGGCAAGATCGTCAAGGGTATCGACATCACCAAGGTCGCGCAGAAGGTGGGCAAATCCAATCGCGACACCTGTGGCGCATGCCATTTCTTCGGTGGCGGCGGAGACGCCGTCAAACATGGTGACCTCGACAGTTCGATGGCCGCGCCGGACAGGGAACTGGACGTGCTTATGGATGCCACCGGTCTAGATTTTACCTTTGCCACCTGTCACAAGACCTCCAGCCATGATGTCGCCGGTAGCCGCTACACCCCGACGGCGATGGACAAGGGCGGGGCTCACATCCGGGGCAAAGAAGACAACATCAATCCGGCGACCTGTGTTTCCTGCCATGGGAACGGACCGCACAAAAAGGAAGAACGGCTCAATCAGCACGCCACCAAGGTCGCCTGCCAGAGGTGGTGTGTCGACCACTGGTCGACGGCTGGCGAGCGTGATGCCGAGGGTAAACAGGTCGTCAGGAAGGACGACAAGGGCCGCATCATCTACGGGTCGAGGAAAGGAACATTTACGCTGGGCGAGAACGTAAAACCCGAATACTTCTGGTTCAATGGCGACGTCAATTACACGCTGGTGACCGACAAGATCGAGAAGTCCCAGGACGTTACCCGCATCAACTGGCTAGGCGGCAGCCCCACGGACGGCAAGTCGCTGTCTGGCCGGTCAAGGTCTTCCGCGGTTCACAGCCTTTCGACCCGATAAACAAGACGCTGGTCAAGCCGCACACCGCTGGCAACACGGCAATTTTCCCCTTCCAATAAATGAACGAGGAATCACGTAGTTAAGTATTAAAGCTGGACAAATCGCGGTTGCCCGCGTATAAAGGGCGAATGGAGATCGATCTGAACCGAATTTGCGTACGGCCAGCGAGCGAGAGCGAGGAGCCACGTTACCGGGAACTGAT
>JAYSZS010000346.1:0-8053 GCA_043737935.1 Propionivibrio sp.
GACCATCGGCTATTTGTTCACACAGGGGAAACCCCCTGGGCGCGAAGAGGATGATCGTCGACCCATGCTGAAACCAGCCCATTTCCTCGCCCTTGACAAAGTTTGCCGCACAGGGGATGCGATTGGGGCCACGGTAACGCAGGTGCAGCAGCACATCGAGGAAATGCAGGCGAATGCTGGCAACGAGTATGGCGGCCACCGGCACCAGGGTGATGCGCTGGCCATTGGCGATGAGGCTCGTTTCGATCAGCGCCCGTTCGTTTTTGCAGAACAGTTTTTCCACCCGCTTGAGGGCAATGGGGTTTACGTTCCAGGTGTCGCCGGAGATGTAGGTCACCTGCTCAACCCGGCAGTCGTGCGGGGCATGGAAGCGGTGGTACATGCTGGAGGTCAGGCGCAGGGTGACGTAAGTGCCGTCGCGGTAATACTCGACGAGGGCCGGATCGTGCAGCAGGTCGAGCAGGGGGTAAGGAAAACCCTTGGCCTGGATCGCTTGTATCCCGTCAATGGCACCACAGCCGCCGACAATGCCGTCGCAGGGGCTGACCAGGATGCCCGGATCATTATTCAGCGGCCGCGCACCCTCGCGTAACTGGCGGGTAAAACACTCGTGCAGGCTGCGAAAGTGAGCCTGGCGTGCGTCGGAAAGATCGAGGTCGGCAAAAAGCTTCCACAGGGCGATAGAAAAATCACGCACCTGGGGCTGTTCGATCTGGCTGAACCAGCCCATCAAACGGGTGAGCAATTGCCGCGGCACCCGGTTGGTAAGCAGGAAATTGAGGTCTTCCTGGAGAACGAGGCGCGCCAGCAGTTTACGAACGGTCATGGTTTTGTAATGAAAAATGGGTAGAACACAGGTCAAGGAGAAATCTATGAACGAAACTTTTGCTTTGTATGCCGCCGGCCTCGGTGCACTGGCCATGGCCCTGCCTCGCCTCAGGCGTCGCCTGGAACTTTCCCGCGCCAAGCATCCCTCGCTGACCGGACATTCGCGCATGGCCAAGCGCGTGGCGCGGCTGATTCCTTTCTACGAGTACGACGAAGCGACTTTCTTTTGTTCCGACCAGGCGCCCGAAGACATCGTGCAGCGCCGCCGTCAAGGTTTCATGGCGCTGGCATTGTTTTACCGGGAGCGCTTCGCGCGCACGGCGGCGCTCACCGCCGAGGCTGGGGAAAGCATCTCCGACCTGCAATTCACCGGCAACTACCGGGTGCCCTTCCAGTATCGGCGCTACGTTCGCCAGCGCCTGAAGGGCGGCAGTTTTTTGCAGTCCAGCGCGGGCGTTCAAGTCACCGACCTCGACGGTAACGTGCTCTACGATCTGACCGGCTCCTACGGCGTCAATGTTTTCGGCTACGATTTCTACCGGCGCTGCATTGCCGAGGGCAGCTCCCGCGTCCAGGCGCTGGGACCGGTGCTCGGCGCCTATCATCCGGTGGTTGCCGACAACGCCCGCCGATTGCGGGCCATTTCCGGCCTCGACGAGGTTTCCTTCCATATGTCGGGCACCGAAGCCGTGATGCAGGCTGTCCGCCTAGCCCGATATCATACCGGGCGACGCCATCTGGTGCGCTTCTGTGGCGCCTATCACGGGTGGTGGGAGGACGTGCAGCCCGGCATCGGCAACCCGCTGCCGCCGCGCGAGACCTACACGCTCAAGGAAATGGACAGCGCTTCCCTGCGCGTACTCGCTACGCGCAGGGACATCGCCTGCGTCCTGGTCAATCCGCTGCAGGCCCTGCATCCCAATGCCGGCGCCCCTGGCGATTCCTCGCTGGTTGACAGTGCCCGCCGCGCGAACTTCGATCGTCCGGCCTATACCAAGTGGTTGCAGCAACTGCGCGAGGTCTGCAGCCAGCGCGGCATCGTGCTTATTTTCGACGAGGTGTTCGTCGGCTTCCGCCTGGCGCCAGGCGGCGCCCAGGAATATTTCGGCGTGCGCGCCGACATGGTGACCTACGGCAAGACCCTTGGCGGCGGCCTGCCGGTGGGTGTGGTCTGCGGTCGCCGCGAGCTGATGAAACGCTTCCGCGACGAGCGCCCGGCGGACATTTGTTTCGCACGCGGCACCTTCAATTCCCACCCCTACGTGATGGGCGCCATGCAGGTCTTTCTTGAACAACTCGAACAGCCGCCGGTGCGCGCCCTCTACGAGGGACTGGAAGAAACCTGGAACAGACGCGCCAGAACACTTAACCAGCGCCTGGAAAATGCCGGGTTGCCGCTGCGCGTAGCCAACATGTCGAGCATCTGGACGGTGGTCTACACCCTGCCCTGCCGCTACAACTGGATGCTGCAGTATTACCTGCGGGCCGAGGGGCTGGCCCTCTCGTGGGTGGGTACGGGTCGGCTGATCTTCAGCCTGAATTACGAGGATGTCGATTTTGCAATGGTCGCCGAAAGCTTCGTCGCCGCCGCTCAGGCCATGGCGCGCGACGGCTGGTGGTGGCCGGCGCCGGGACTCACCAACCAAGCCATCCGGCGCGGCATCCTGCGCGAAATGCTGGCCAATCGTTTGTCCAATCTGCTCGATCTCCGCTTCGCTTCCCGCAAGTGAGTGCGCAGTACGCAGGTTGACTACACGCCGTCGACTGCCCCGCCGGTGCTGCGGGGGGTGACCGGCCATTTCGGGTCAGGCGCCCTGCTCGTGCTGCATCGGGTCGATCAGTTCGCCGCGCAGAAGATGCAAGGGGGCGGTGCAGTAAAGCTTGAGGTCGTGAAAGGGATCGGTGAGTATCTTGGTCATCCACACCAGCCCGGTCTGCACGTCACGGATGAAGAACAGATGCACGGTGCGGAAAATCAGCCCGCCGATACCGACGAACAGCCAGATCAATGCAATCTGATCGATCAGGTCCGACTTGCCGGTCGACGGCTCGAAAATGCCGAACAGGGTCGGATCGACATACAGTAGCAGCGGAGCCAGCGCCCAAATAGCGATCAGCACCAGTTTGCGCTGCAGGTTGTAACCGACCTTGATTTCTTCCTTGTGTTCATGGCTGGCCTGGTTGACGGTGTCATAGCCTTTGGGCTCGAAGAAAAAGTGGCCGGCCTGGCGCGTGGTCATCGAGACCAGCCAGCCGGTCAGCGCGGCGGCCACCGGATTGAAGAAGATCATGACGTAGGCGCTGATGAAGCTGAGTGCGCTGACGAAATGCAGCGACTGGTTGATTCGGCTGTGATGGTAGTAGCGGTGGTCATCCCAGCGCTGCACTTGCAGGGCTTTCAAAAACGCTTTCATTGTCGCTCCTTGTCGGGTTGTATTCGGAACATCGTTTGGAGACTCCAACGTTATTGATCTGTTGTTACCGTTTTGTTAAACCGTCAAGAAAAAATGGCGACAATTTCAATCATCACAAAAATTTAATGTTGCCGTAGCCTCGTTGTTACCGGGAGTGCGGATGATTGAATAATTTCTCATTGCGAGCCAGCCATGGACTCCATCCGCATCGAGCAGTTGTCGGCAGCCCGCAAGTCCCTGCGTCTGGCCGTCGTTACCGAAACCTATCCGCCAGAAGTGAACGGCGTGGCGCTCTCCCTGTCGCGCTTTGTCGAAGGTCTGCACGAGCGCAATCATGAAATTCAGTTGATCCGGCCGCGCCAGGCTCATGCCGAGCTACCCGCCCTGGGCGGCGGCTTCGACGAAATGCTGACCGCCGGCATGCCGATCCCGCGCTACCCCGACCTGAAAATGGGTCTCCCGGCCAAACGGGCACTGATCAGGCAATGGACGCTGCGCCGACCGGATCTCGTTCATATCGTTACCGAAGGCCCGCTGGGCTGGTCAGCCTTGCGCGCGGCACTCAAGCTCAAGATTCCCGTCTGTTCCGATTTCCGCACCAATTTTCATGCCTACAGCCTGCACTATGGCATCGGCTGGCTGAAAAAGCCGATTGTCGCCTACCTGCGCAAATTTCATAACCGCACCTTGATGACCATGGTGCCCACCGAGCAGATGCGAGCGGAACTGGCCGCCTGCGGTTTCCACAACCTGCGCGTGGTGGCGCGCGGCGTCGATGCGCAACTGTTCAACCCGGGCCGGCGCAGCGAGGCACTGCGTCAGCAATGGGGGGTCACGCCGGATACGCCGGTGGTGATTCATGTCGGGCGGCTGGCCGCCGAGAAGAATCTGGCCGCGCTGATTGCCGCATTCGTCGCCATCCGCCTGCGCCAGCCCAGCGCCCGGCTGGTACTGGTGGGCGATGGACCCGAGTTGAAGATGCTGCGCAGTCGCCTTCCCGATGCCATTTTTGCCGGCACCCGCCGGGGTGAGGAACTGGCCACGCATTTCGCCTCCGGCGACCTTTTCCTTTTCCCGAGCCTGACCGAGACCTTTGGCAATGTCACCCTGGAGGCCATGGCCAGCGGCTTGCCAATCGTGGCCTACAACTATGCGGCGGCAGCCCAGCATCTGCGCCACGGCACCAATGGCCTGCTCGCAAACTATGGCCAGACGGATGATTTCATTGCCATGGGGACTGAAATGGCAGCCAGGCACCGGCAGGAACCGGACAAATTCCGGGCCATGGGTCGCGACGCCCGGGTGACCGCCGAACGCCATGACTGGAAGTGCGTGGTGCAGGATTTTGAATCCTTACTGTGCTCACTTGTTTGAGGATCTATTCAGATATCCCATTGACTGGTCTGCCCGAGGGGAGAAACCAGGGTACTCACCGGTTATTCACCCATGCGCTGAAGTGACTGGATGTCCTATAACGGAAACCTCAACTTCGTATGATGGTTAACACTCCATTGACCCGCATTGCACCTTGAGCGCTCATTCCCCGGCTCATCACCGTCACCGCTACCCCTTGCACGTCTACATCGCCGTGGTGTTTACCGCGCTGGTGCTGACTACGGGCGCGCTGATCGCGGCGGTTGACTACACCAACGCGCGACGGCTTGCGCTCGACGTCGTCGGCAAGCTGTTCGAGCGTTCGGCACACCAGACACTGTCCGAATTGCGCACCGGCCTTGAGCCGATCCGCACCCTGGTCGCGCTCCTTGCACAGCGCCCGAACGCCAGCGACGGTAGCCCGCTTGGACAAGTGGTCAGTCTGCCGATGATCCGTCTTGCACTGGAAATGACCCCTATGCTCTCGGCAATTTACGTCAGCTTTGCTGATGGCGGTTTATTTTCCGTTCGCCGGCTGGACTTCGCCGCCGTACGGCGCGCGGAACAGGCGCCTGATGGCTCGGCCTACAGGGTACGGATCACGATGCCGGGCCAGCGCAGTGACAGCATCCTCTACTACGACGAAGAGATGGTGCTGTTGACTTCACGTGTTAGCGTCAGGCCCAGCGCCAACGAGTTACCCTGGTTTCGCGCTGCTCTGAAACACCCCGGACTGCTACGTACCGAGGCCTTCATGCTGGAATCGCGGAAAATCGGCTTTGCCATCGCCCAGGCGACGCCGGATCGCAAAGCGGTCGTCGGTGCCGACCTGGCGTTGAAGGATCTTTCGGCGTCCCTGTCACGCCAGCGGCCATCACCATCCGCGCAACTGGCCTTGACCGATCGCGCCGGCCAGGTACTCGCTGCCTCGCACGGCGCCTGGGCGAATGCCGATGACACGCCGCTGAAACTGCCCACACTGGCCGGCATGGATTTGCCCATCCTGGCGCAAACCTTGTCCGAAGGAGCGGCCAGCCACACCCGGACGCTGACCAGCGCAGGACGTGAATGGGAGACGCTGCTTGTCGCGTCCGAACTCAACGATGGCGAACCGCTGTTCCTGGTCATGGCTGCACCCCACGACGAACTGCTGGCCGGCGTGAAAACCTTGCGGCAATATGCCCTGTTGTCGATGCTTGCCGTGCTGCTGGTTGCGGTGCCGGCGACGTGGTTGATCGCCCGCCGTATCTCGTTCAGCCTGCAGGATCTTGCAGCGGACGCGCGCGCCATTCGCCACTTCAATTTCGACGGACGCGATGCGCGATCCTTCGTGCTCGAAGTCGACGACCTCGCACAGGCGATGTCCGGGATGCGCTCGACGATCCGGCAGTTTCTCGAGATTGCCTCGCAGTTGTCGGCGAAACGCCATTTCCAGCGCCTGCTCGACGGTCTGATCAGCCAGACGGTTACCAGCGCACAGGGCGATGCGGGCGCCGAGTATCTGATGGACGGCGGCGGTCACGAGTTGCATCCCGCCGCCTGGCAGAACGTCGACCTGGCCCGGCTGGTCAAAGCGCCACCTGCGGTAGCGCTCGTCGATCGGGACATCGAGCATTCGCTGTGTGGCGCCTGTCACGAAGGGACAATGCGCTCCGGCCAGCTCCATGCCGCCTGGCTTCCCGCCGGGCTCGAATGGGTAGGCGCTCGCTTTCCCGGTCAGCGCGTTGCCTACCTGGCCGTTCCCCTGGGCAATCGTGAAGGCAGGACCATCGGTGTGCTCTTTCTGACCAAATCAGCGATAAAAGCAAATTTCAGTACCGAGCAGGCCGCTTTCGTCAATGCCCTTTCCGGTACGCTGGCCGTGGCCATCGACAATCAGCGGCTGATGCAGGCGCACAAGGCATTGCTCAATTCGATCATCCAGGTCATGGCCGGCGCCATTGACGCCAAATCGCCCTACACTAGAGGGCACTGCCAGCGCGTTCCGGAACTGGCACTGATGCTCGCCGAAGCGGCCTGCCAGGTCGACAGCGGCCCGTTCCGCGATTTCGCCTTGAGCGAGAGCGAGTGGGAAACCTTGAGTATCGCCGCCTGGCTGCACGATTGCGGCAAGCTGACGACCCCCGAATTCGTGGTCGACAAGGCGACCAAGCTGGAAACCCTGAGCGACCGCATCCACGAGGTGCGCACGCGTTTCGAAGTACTCAAGCGCGATGCCGAAATCAACTACTGGCGCGGAATCGCCGAAGGGGGCGACGAGTCGGCGTTGCGCGCTTTGCGCCATGCCGAACTGACTTCACTTGATGCCGACTTCGCCTTTGTCGCTGCCTGCAATATCGGTGGCGAGATTCTTGGCGATGAATCGAGGGCGCGGCTCAGGCAGATCGCCGGTCGTACCTGGCGGCGCACCCTTGACGACCGGCTCGGTATTTCCTTAATCGAAAAGCGGCGCAAGGAGCGCCTGCCGGCAACGATGCTACCGGCGCTCGAGTCGCTGCTTGCCGACCGCGAAGATCACCGCATCCGGCACGATTCAGTCAGCGAGCTGCCGGCAGACCTGAGGATCAAGGCGCCCGCCAACCGTCTCGACCTCGGCGAACTGCACTGCCTGTCGGTTAGTCGTGGCACACTCACCGACGAGGAACGTTTCCTCATCAACAACCACATCGTCCAGACCATCATCATGCGGCGTGCACTGCCCTTCCCGGACTATCTGAAGGATGTTCCCGACATCGCCGGCAACCACCACGAGCATCTCGACGGCAGCGGCTACCCGCGCGGGCTGCATGCCGACTCAATGTCCGTGCAGGCGCGCATCATGGCCATTGCCGACATCTTTGAGGCGCTCACCGCTTCCGATCGCCCCTACAAGCCGGGAAAACGGCTTTCGGAGTCGGTCGGCCTGCTGGCCGATTACGTGCGCATGGGGCACCTTGACCGTGAACTGTTCGAGCTGTTCCTGCGCACAGGCGTCCACCTGCGCTTCGCTCAGCGCTTCCTCGACGCACCGCAGATTGACGAAGTCAATATTGAAGCGGCGCTTCAGCGCGCCCGACAGCCGGCTTGAATCGGTCATCCAGAGCGATCTGCACAAGACCTCACGCAACAAGTTCAAGAGTGCTCAACAGCGCCCTTCGCTAATCGCCGCTTGCCGGAAGCAGGCCCCCCTGCTTTGGGGTCATGAATTTCGGAAGTCTCAACAGGCGAGCACCATTCAGGTGAACAACTTCAATTCGGCCATTGCAAAAAATATAAACGTAATCACTGCTGTCCGGTTAATAATCGAATAGATTCAGTTGGTTGCGTGGCGTTCCATCGATATTTTCGTAGTTGCTTCCCGGAAACGCTTGCTGCAAGGGCATCTTCTCGAACAGCGTGACCGACAATAGCTGTAACAAAGTGTAGAGCGAAGCGTTCAAGTTGAGGCGCTTCTTGAC
>JAYSZS010000347.1:0-17235 GCA_043737935.1 Propionivibrio sp.
AGGGCATGGCCATGGTTATCTTCTTCGCTTACACGACCTGCCCGGGCGTCTGCCCGACGACGCTGGCGCGCTTTGCCGAAGTGATGAAGCTGGGCAGCGATGCGGGTTGCATGCAGGTGTGTTTTTCGTCACCAGCGAGCCGGAGCGCGATACCCCCGGAAAAGCTCGCGGCCCATGTGCCGTGATTCAAACCCCTTGTTCATCGGTCTCTACGGTGACATGGCCGCTACCGAAGCAGCGGCACGGGAATTCAAGGTGTTTTTCGCGCGGAGCAAGGGCAGCGCGGGAATGGGTTATGTGATCGACCACTCAGAGACTGTGAAAAAATAAAAAACCCGCAAAGACGCAAAGGTGCAAAGCGAGCGCAAAGTTACAAAGTTAACCCGTAGCGTGTAAAGTTTTTTTTGCGACCCCTTTGCCACTCTGCGCCTCTGCGGTGGGGGTTTAAGCATTAATTCACAGCCTCTCGACAGGCGCCTACGTCTTCGACCCGACCGGAAAAATCCGGCGCTATGTCAAGGATGGTGCGTCCGTCGACGCCATTGTCGGCGATCTGACAAGAGTGCAGCATGAGGTCCAGACAAAGGGGGGCTAGCGCATTCGTCATAAATTGCACCCCCACGGAACGATCATCAACAGGCTGTTCTGAACCACCCTGCTGCGTAGAGCGCATGCTAGATCAATAGCACGGCAATCGCGTTGCCTATGCCCATCCTGCCTGCCTGCCGCGCAGGCCCGTACATGGAATCCGCTCAGCGTCGGTTGCTTCCTGCCACCATCTTGAACTCGAACAAGCGGCATTCAATGGCGCCGTTGTAGAGCAGTGTCTTCTTGCCGGGCGTCAGGCGCATCAGCTTGGGCAAGCGCATGTCGGCGCTCAGCAGATAGCAGTTCCATCCGGCGAAATGGCGCTTGAGCGCGCTGCCCAGAGGCGGGTAGAAGGCGGCCAGTTCGTCCTGTTCCGAAAGACGTTCGCCGTAGGGCGGGTTGGCGACCAGGATGCCGGGGCCAAGGCCATTGTTCGCCGGGGCGTCGATTGCCAGCACATCGCCTGAACTCAGCGTGACGGCAGGCAGCAGTCCGGCGCGGTCGAGGTTGGCCAGCGACGCGCGTACGGCGACCGGCGAAATGTCGCTGCCGTATATCTGGGCATTGACCGCCAGTTTCTCGGCATCCATGGCGGTATCGAGCTGGCTTTTCCATTGGTCAAGCTGGAAGTTCTTCAGGCGCTGGAATCCGAAGTCGCGTCCCGCACCTGGAGCGATATTGAGTGCCATCTGCGCCGCTTCAAGCAGGAAAGTACCGCTACCGCACATCGGGTCGAGCAGGGGCGTACCGGGTTGCCAGCCCGAAAGGCGCAGGATGCCGGCAGCCACATTCTCCTTGAGCGGCGCTTCCACCGTCTTCTGGCGCAGCCCGCGCTGGTAGAGCGGCGCCCCCGAGGTGTCGATATAGAGCGTGCATTCGGTGGCTGAAATGAAGCCGTGGATACGAACGTCCGGCTCGCGGGTGTCGACGCTGGGACGTTTGCCGCTATCGGCACGAAAGCGGTCGCAAATCGCGTCCTTGATGCGCAAAGTAATGAACTCAAGGCTCCTCAGCGGGCTCTTGACCGCCGTGACATCGACACGGATCGTCTGCCCGAAGCTGAACCAGGTCGGCCAGGGCGTATCGAGCGCCAGACGGTAGATATCGTCTTCCCTGGCGTAATGGCCGTGGGCGACACGCCACAGAATGCGGGTGGCGATACGCGAATGCAGGTTGGCGGCATAACAGTTCGCCCACTCGGCGACAAAATGTACGCCGCCCGGAATCGGCTTCAGATCGCCGACACCTGCAGCCACGAGGTCTTCAGCAAGCAGGGGTTCAAGACCCCGCGGACAACTGGCGAAAAACGTTTCCAAAGCAGCGTTCCTAGAAAGGTTTGAGAACAACGAGCCAGGTTACGATGAGCAGCACGATTACCGGAGCTTCGTTGAACCAGCGGAACCAGATGTGGCTGTGCGTGTTGCGCCCGGCCTGGAAATCGCGCAGCAGCTTTCGGCAATACAGATTGTAGGCAACGAGGCCGGCCACCAGCGTCGTCTTGACGTGCAGCCAGCCGCCTGAAATGCCAAAGCCCAGCCACAGCCAGAGGCCGAGAGCGATGGCCAGGTAACCGATCGGGGTCATGAAGCGATAGAGCTTGCCGGCCATCAGCAACAAGCGCTCGCGCTCGGCGGTGCTATCGGGCGGCACCATCGCCAGATTGACGAAGAAGCGCGGCAGGTAAAAGAGGCCGGCAAACCAACTGACGACCAGTACGATATGCAGCGCTTTGACGACCAGGTAATCCATCACTGTTTCCTTTCTTGCCAGGCCGCATTGACGCCATCCGTAACCAGCGGATAGCATAATTTTGCCCGAAGTTCCTTTTTAATGCGCCGGTTGTCAAGCCGGCGCGATTCGCTCATGAATGACAGTTGCAGGGGTGACATCAGTTTTTGCGCCTCGCTGCGCGAAATGCGCGGCGCGCGCGGCAGGCCGAAGCGCTCGGCGACGAGGTCGAAATAGTCGCCCATCTTCAGCATAGAGTCGTCGCTCGCGTTGTAGCAGCGGTTGGCGCGCCCGAAGCGCAGCGCCGCGCAGGTCAACATGGCCAGGTCGTCGGCGTGGATGTGATTGGTGAACACATCGTCTTCAACCTTCAGGGCACTGGCGCCCTTTTGCAGACGTTCGATCGGCAAGCGTTCGGCAGCGTAGATGCCGGGTGCACGCAGGATGCTGACGCAAACGCCGCTGCGCAGGCCAAAGCGCCGCAACTGGCGTTCGGCATCAACACGACGCGTGGCGCGGGCGCTGATCGGGCCCAGTGACCGCGTTTCGTCGATGAGTGCTCCGGCACAGTCGCCATAAACGCCGCTGGTACTGATGTAAATGAGTCGCTGTGGTAGACTTTGCCCTCGAGTCAGTGCCGCGAGCAGCCTGCGTGTGCGGGTATCCACGGTGCCGCGCTCGGCAGGCGGCGCGAAATGCAGCACGATGTCGGCCAGACCACCAATGCGCCGCAAGCTGGAGGCACGATCAAGATCGGCTAGGAGGGGGCAGGCGCCCCTAGCGCGCCAGAACGCAAACTGCGTCGGGTCACGCAACAAGGCGAAGACCCGATAATGGCCGAGCAAACGGGGCAAGGTTCGGCGAGCCACATCACCGCAGCCGACGATCAGAAGTTTTTGCACCGCGCAATTTTACCGGATTCATCAAGAAAACCGCATTAACGCAGGCAACGCAGAGAGAAAACAAGAAGGGCAGAGGATGGCAGAAAAAAAGCGCCACTCAAACCTTCAGGGAGATTCAATGGGGTTCAAGATCAACGTTCAGCCGAGCCAGCACATTATTGAGGCCGAAGCGAGTGAGACCATACTCGACGCGGCGCTGCGCCAGGGGCTGATGCTGCCTTACGGCTGTCACGACGGTGCCTGTGGGGCCTGTCGCGGGAAAGTGTTGAGCGGGCAGGTTGACCATGGCAAGGCGCTGATCGATATGCTGAGCGAAGCCGATCGCAACGCCGGATGGGCTCTTTTCTGCTGCGCCAGGGCACAAGGCGACCTGACTATAGAGAGCAGGGAACTGCGCTCTGGGCAGGAGGTGCCGGTGAAGACCCTGCCAGCGCGGGTACAGAAACTTACACGTGCCGCACCTGATGTAATGATCGTCGAATTGAAACTGCCGGCCGCTGAGCGACTTCAGTTTTTCGCCGGTCAATACATCGATATACTGCTCAAGGAAGGCCGGCGTCGGGCATTTTCGCTGGCCAATGCGCCGCACGACGATGCTTGCCTGCAACTGCATATCCGGCATGCGCCCGGCGGGAAGTTTACCGATCATGTGTTCAACACCATGAAGGAGCGCGACATCCTGCGCCTGAACGGGCCACACGGCAATTTTTTCCTGCGCGAGGATTCTGCAAAACCGATTCTGCTGGTCGCCGGTGGAACCGGTTTCGCGCCGATCAAGGCCATTGTCGAACACGCCCTAGCGGATAATTCAACTCGTTCAATGGACATCTACTGGGGTGGGCGCGAGCGTGCCGACCTCTACCTGTTGCCGGTAGCCGAACGCTGGGCGCTTGAGCAGCCTACAATCCGCTTTGTTCCAGTGCTGTCTGATACGCCTCAATGTGAGAAGTGGAGCGGGCGGATCGGCTTCGTTCATGCGGCGGCCATGCAGGATTTTCCCGATCTTTCCGGTCATCAGGTCTATGTTTGCGGTTCGCCGGCAATGGTGGCTGCCGCGCGACGGGATTTTGTCGGACACTGCAAATTGCCGGAGAACGAGTTTTTTGCCGATTCCTTTGAATTTGCCAACGACGATTTGAGCGCAGGATAGAATCAGCCCAGGAATCCATACATTTTTACAGGATCATCGCCATGCCCGATGTCTTTATTTCCCGTCAGCCTCTGGTCAACCGCCAGAGTAAAATCATTGCTACCCGCCTGACGCTGCACCTTGATGGCGGGGCAACGACCAAGGACGCGGCCAATGCCTTGAGCGCTCTCACCGAGTTCTGGCCGCAGGGTGAAAAACTGGTATTCATCAATCCCGGAAATGCGCCTTGCACAGCGGCTTTGCTCGAATGGCAGATTCCGGCCAATGCCACCATCGAAGTCCGCTCAGCATCGTTGCTGGAGCCGGGAGCCGAAGTTTTCATCGTCGCCTTGCAGGCGGCTCAATCCTCGCTTTGTCTGGTTTACGATGCTCCGGCGCAGGCCGCTCTGGTTGCCGGTTTGCCGTTCCGTTTTATCGCTTTCGATGCGCAGCGCCATACGCCGGCGCAACTCAGGATTCTGGCCACGCAGACGCAGCCCTATGGTATCGCTGTAGCATTCAACGTCAATGACGGAGCAGGCTTTCAGGCCTGTCTCGACGCCGGGGTGAATGCCGCCGCGAGCTGGTTTTTCACCCATCCGACAAAAGCCCCGGCCAAGGCACTCAACCCCGGGCAGGCGCAGATTGTTCGCGTCCTCAATCTGGTGCGCAAGAATGCCGATGTCAAGGAAATCGAAGCGGCACTGAAACAGGATGTAGCCCTCTCCTACAAACTTTTGCGCTACATCAATTCGGCTGGTTTTGGCCTGTCCTGCGAGGTCCAGTCCTTTCGCCATGCAGTGACCATCCTCGGTTACAACAAGCTCAATAAATGGCTGTCACTGTTGCTGGCCACCGCGAGCAAGGATCCGATGGCGCCTGCGCTGATGCACACGGCATTGACCCGGGCGCGCTTGATGGAAGTGCTGGCAAACGGCCTGGTGGACCCGCAGGAATATGACAATTTGTTCATTACTGGCGCTTTCTCGATGCTTGACGCCCTGCTCGGCGTGGCTATGGAAAAGGTGCTTGAGTCAATGAGCCTGCCGGAGCCGATCAGCGATGCCCTGCTCGGGAATGGCGGGGTGTATTCCCCCTTCCTTGAATTGGCAAAAGCGAGTGAGAGCGATGATGGTAATGCCATTGCCGAACAAGCGAGGATGCTTGGCCTGGCCGCCGTGCAGTTCAACCGCGCACAAATGCAGGCGCTGTCTTTTGCCAATACGATGGAGTTGTGAAACGGCTTTGTAAACTCGAAATTGTTCCTGGCCTGGTCTGAGAGGCTGTGAACTAATGCTTTAACCCCACTGCAGAGGCGCAAAGTGGCCAAGGTGACGCAAAGAATGTTTTACAAGTCATGGGTTAACTTTGCGCTTTCTTTGCACCTTTGCGTCTTTGCGGTGGTTTTTTGATTTTTTCACAGTCCCTGAGCAAAGGAAATGAGCGCCGCAGGAAACGCCGATGAGGTGCACAGCCAGCCCGGTGAGCTGCTAACGAGGTAGCCGTTACCTATTCGCCCAGATAGGCCTCGCGCACCCTGGGGTTGGCGAGCAGGTTCGCGGCCTCGTCGGTGAGCGTAATCTCGCCGCTTTCCATGACATAGCCGCGCTGGCTGACTTCCAGCGCCAGCTTGGCGTTCTGCTCGACCAAAAGAACCGTCATTCCCTCATTGGCCACTGTGCGAATCACCTCGAAAATCTTTTGTGTCATGAGTGGAGCCAGACCCATCGAAGGTTCATCGAGCAGCAACAGCTTGGGGCGGCTCATCAGCGCGCGGCCGATGGCCAGCATCTGCTGTTCACCCCCGGACAGGGTTCCCGCCAACTGCTGCGCGCGCTCCTTGAGGCGCGGGAAAAGCGAGAAGACGTGTTCGCGATCGGCGCTGATTCCTGCCTTGTCGTGACGAGTGTAGGCGCCCATCAGCAGGTTCTCGACGATACTCATGCGCGGGAATACACCCCGGCCTTCCGGCACCAGTGCGATGCCCTCGCTAATCAGTTGATGCGCGGGTAACGCGGAAATTTCCTTGCCGCAATGGCGAACGCTGCCCCCCGCCGCATTGAGCAAACGGGACAGGGCTTTGAGTGTGCTCGTCTTGCCGGCTCCATTGGCGCCGATCAGCGCGACCATTTCGCCCTGCTTGACATGGAAGGTGATGCCGCGCACCGCCTGAATGCCACCGTAGACGACGCGAAGTCCGGTTACCTCAAGCAAGGCTGCCTCCCAGATAAGCCTCGATGACCTTGGGGTCTTTTTGCACGAGCGAAGGGACGTCTTCGCAGATTTTTTCACCGTAGTCGAGCACCGCCACGCGATCACAGAGTCCCATCACCAGTTTGACGTCGTGTTCGATGAGCAGGACAGTGATGCCATCCTGGCGGATACCCTCGATCAGCTCTCGCAAGCTGGCGGTTTCAGTGCCATTCATACCGGCCGCCGGTTCGTCGAGAGCCAGTAGCTTGGGGTCGGTGGCCAGCGCGCGGGCGATTTCAAGACGGCGCTGGTCGCCGTAGGAAAGGTGACGGGCCAGATCGTCGGCGCGGTCGGCGATATCGACGTAATTCAGCAGTTCCTCGGCGCGACGCCGGATGGCGACTTCTTCCCTGGTGGTGCGGCGATCATGCAGGACGGCGCCCAATACGCCGGCATGGGTACGGACGTGACGTCCGACCATGACGTTTTCCATTGCCGTCATGTTGCCAAATAGCCGGATATTCTGGAAAGTGCGGGCAATGCCGAGCCTAGCCACCTTGTGCGGTGCGCTGGCCTGCAGCTTTTCGCCGGCAAAGATGAGTTCGCCGCCGTCGGGGTGATAGAGGCCAGTGAGGACATTGAAGAAGCTGGTTTTGCCGGCGCCGTTCGGCCCGATCAGACCATAAATCTCGCCTTGCCTGATGGTCAGCGAAACATTGCGCAAGGCCGTGACCCCGCCAAAGTGTTTGTCAATGGCCCGCGCTTCGAGGAGCGTACTGCTCATTCCCCTGCTTTCAACACGTCGTTGGTCGAATCGCCCCTGAACTCGCGCCGACGGGTGGTCGATGGCCAGAGGCCGGCCGGGCGATAGAGCATGACGACAATCAGCGCCAGACCGAACAGCAGCATGCGCAAGGCTTCCGGATCGAGCAGGATTTTACCGAAGATGGCCAGTTGGACCGGGCCGGCGCCGTGGCGAAAAATTTCCGGCAGCAGGGTCAGCAATATGCCGCCCAGGATGACGCCGGGGATGTTGCCCATGCCGCCGAGCACCACCATGCACAGCACCATGACCGATTCCATCAAATTGAAGGATTCGGGGCTGACAAAGCCCTGGAAGCCGGCAAACAGGCCGCCGGCGACGCCGCCAAAGCTGGCGCCCATGGTGAAGGCCAGCAGCTTTATATTGCGTGTGTTGATGCCGCAGGACCTGGCCGCGATCTCATCCTCGCGGATGGCGACCCAGGCGCGACCGATGCGTGAGTTTTCCAGACGGATCGTGACAAAGACGATGAACAGGGCGAGGGCGAGGAAAAGGTAGTAATAAGCGTGTAGCGAGGGGAGGGTGAAGCCGAAAAGACTGATCGGTTTGGCCAGCGTAAAACCGCCGATATGAATCGGATCGATTCCGGAAATGCCTTGCGGCCCGTTGGTGATATTGACCGGCGCGTTGAGGTTGTTCAGGAAAATACGCACGATCTCGCCAAAGCCGAGCGTGACGATGGCCAGATAGTCGCCACGCAAACGCAGCGTTGGCGCGCCGAGCAGCGCACCGAAAATTCCGGCGATTGCGGCGCCGACCGGAATGATCACCCAGACCGGCAAATGCAGCCCGAAGTGCGGGCTGGCAAGCAGCGCATAGACATAGGCGCCGACCGCGTAAAAGGCAATATAGCCGAGATCGAGCAAACCGGCGAAGCCGACCACAATGTTCAGACCCAGGGCCAGCATGATGTAGAGCAGTGCAAAATTAAGGATGCGCAGCCAGGAGTTGCCAAGCCCGCTACCGATGATGAAAGGCAATACGGCAAGCACAATGCCCATGATGACGGTGGCCGCAATGACTATCCGTTTGTCGTTATGGAGGGCGTTGAGTGAGGACATTGTCGGCATCAGGCACGCTCAGAAACTTTTGCGCCGACCAGTCCCGAGGGGCGAAAAATCAGAACGCAAATCAGCACGAAGAAAGCGAAAATGTCCTGATAGTGACTGCCGAGGAAGCCGCCGGTCAGGTCACCGATGTAGCCGGCACCCAGTGACTCGATCAGGCCGAGCAGAATGCCACCGAGTACGGCGCCGGCGATGTTGCCGATGCCGCCGAGCACCGCCGCCGTAAACGCTTTCAGCCCGAGCATGAAACCCATGTAGTAGTGGGCAATCGAATAGTTGGCGCTGACCATCAGACCGGCCACCGCGGCCAGTGCCGAGCCGATGATGAAGGTGATCGAGATGATCTGGTTGATGTTGACGCCCATCAACTGGGCAATCGCCGGGTTTTCGGAGGTGGCGCGCATGGCGCGACCGAGACGGGTGCGGTGGATGAGAACGATCAGGCCGGCCATCATCAGGGCGGCGATGAGCATAATGACCACCTGCAGGGTGGTAATGGTGGCGCCGAAAACATCATGCGCCGAGGTCGGCAGAATCGGAGGAAAAGCGTGGTAGTTGCGCCCCCAGAACAGCATGGCGAGGTTTTGCAGGACAATGGAAACGCCGATGGCAGTGATCAGTGGAGCCAGTTTGGGTGCGTGGCGCAAGGGCCGGTAAGCGATACGTTCGATGCTGAAGCCAACCGCCATACAAACTATCGCCGCCGCCGCGAGGGCGAGCAGGATGATGATAAACACCGGCAAACCACTGTTGGCGAGCAGCTTGATCACCGTCAGGGCAACCATGGCGCCGATCATGACGACCTCGCCATGGGCGAAGTTGATCAGCCCCATGATGCCGTAAACCATCGTGTAGCCAAGCGCGACCAGCGCATAGATGCTGCCAAGAACGAGGCCGTTGATGATTTGCTGGATGAAGATGTCCATCGCAATGGAGCGCCTGAAGAGCTGCTAAAACATTTTGGAAAGGAGGACAAACAAACGGCACCCTGAGGTGCCGTTTGCCCGTTACCGGCTGCGCTTACTTCTTCTCAACTGCCGCCTTGGCGGCGGCAGCATCCTTGCTTGCTTCAGCCGCTACATTGGAGCTTTCCTTGGTGGCATCCTTCATCACATCCTTGGCGGCGTCGCCGGTCACCACAGCAGCATCCTTCACCGCCGTGGCCGCTTCCTTGCCTGATTCCTTGACCTCTGCAACTACCGAGCCGCCGATGGTTTCGCGGTACTCCCACTTGCCGTCCTTGACCTGATAAAGGCTGATCGAACCGCCCTTGAGATCACCCTTGTCATCGAACTGAATCTTGGTGGTGACGCCCTGGTAGTCGGACTTGCCGATTTCCGGCAGGAATTTCGCCGATTCGACTGAATTGGCGCGTTTCATCGAGTCGACCATGACCATCACGGCATCGTAGACGTACGGGGCATAGAGCTGGATCTGACCATATTTGGCATTGAATGCATCGCCAAAGGCCTTGCCGCCCGGCATCTGGTCGAGCGGTACGCCTGGCAGCGAGCAGTACTGGCCTTCGCTGGCCGCACCGGCGAGTTTGATGTATTCCGGCGTGCAGCCGCCGTCGCCGGTGAGGAATTTCGCTTTCAAACCGAGCGACTTCATCTGCTTGGTCATCGGGCCGCCTTGAGCATCCATGCCGCCATAGAAGATCACATCGGGCTTCTTCGATTTGATTTTGGTCAGGATAGCAGCAAAATCGGTCGCTTTGTCGGTGGTGAATTCACGCGTGACTACCTTGCCGCCGCCGGCGACGACGGCTTTTTCAAACTCGTCGGCCAGACCCTGGCCGTAGGCCGAGCGGTCGTCGATGATGGCGACCGTTTTTCCGGTCAATTGCTTAATGGCATACCCGCCGAGCACTTTGCCCTGTTGAACGTCGTTGGCCATGACGCGGAATGCGGTGGCAAAGCCCTGTTGCGTGTACTTCGGATTGGTCGCCGAACCGGAAATCTGCGGAATGCCGGCATCGAAATAAATTTTGGAGGCTGGGATCGTGGTGCCTGAATTGAGGTGACCAATGACGCCGCTGACCTTGGCGTCGACCAGCTTCTGGGCGACGATGGTGCCCTGTTTCGGGTCGGCCTGGTCGTCTTCCGGAACCAATACGAACTTGATCTTGGCGCCGCCGATTTCGAGATTTTTGGCATTTAATTCGTCGATTGCCATGTGCGCGCCGTTCTCGTTGTCCTTGCCCAGATGGGCCTGCGGGCCAGTCAGTGGGGCCACGTGGCCGAGTTGAACCGTCACTTCGGGCTTCGGTGGCGGCGGCGGCGGAACCGGGGCGGCTACGGGAGCCGGAGCGGGCACCGGCTTGGGTCCTTCCTTCTGGCCGCAGCCAATCATGGCAACAGCGGCAGCGATAGCAAGAGTCATGCTGGGAATTCGCGAGTACGACATGTTTTTTTCTCCAGAGGCGGTTTTAATGAAAAGGAACTGACTAACAATCCGATTCTGCTGACCAATCATTATCATGTCAATGTAAAAGTTGGGCTGGATACAGCGCCGGATACCGCAAAAGCACAAAAGTGAGCACCTGCCACAACGGAGGAAACAGGCGTAGAAAACCTGGTCTACGCAGGCCTCTGCCGATGCTGGCCTGTCTCTACGACAGATTGGGGCCATAGGCCGTGAAAAATCAGCCCCCCACAAACAACAAGACCGGCAACAACCGGTCTTGTAAGTGCGCAGGGAATAGACGTCAGGAAAACATCACTTCATGGTGAGTATCCACTTGACCAGCTTGGTTGATTCCGCAGGCGTGACCGTGGTGTTCGGCGGCATCGGGATTTGGCCCCAGACACCCTTGCTGCCCTTGATGACCCTTTCGGATAGCATGGCTTCAGCGTCCTTCTGTCCGGCGTACTTTTTGGCGACATCCTTGTAGGACGGGCCAACGAGCTTCTTGTCGACCGCATGACAGGCCAGGCAGTTCTTTGACTTGGCCAGGGCTTCTTCGTCAGCCGCCTGTGCTGCGCCAGCGGACAAAATGCCAGCCGCGACCAGCAGGGATAAGGAAATTGTCTTCATTCGTTCTCTCCGTTGAAATGAAACGTAATTGTCACTGAAAGATCATATTCCACTTTGCTACAAAAGTTCAAGGGTAGCGTGAGATAACAATAGGAATAATAAAGTTTAACGCGCTTGAATGATTTTAAGTTGACCCACAAGCACCCGGATCAGGGTTTATGCAAACTGATAAGCATCACCCTGGCGCCAAGCAAGAGCAAGATCAACTCATCGGCGCCTTAACAAGCTGAGGTCGCGAACGGCACCGGTCGACGCCGACGAAGCCATCAGCCCATAGACCTGCAGCGCTTTGGAAACGACGCGCATGCGTTCAGCCGCCGGCTGCCAGCTTTGTTCGCCCCTGGCCTCCATCGCCGCCCGACGTTGTTTCAATCCGGCATCGGGGACGGCCAGATGAATACGCCGCCCGGGAATGTCGATTTCAACGGTGTCGCCCTCTTCGATCAGGCCGATGCTGCCGCCTTCTGCGGCTTCCGGGGAGACGTGGCCGATCGACAGTCCGGAGGTGCCGCCCGAGAAACGTCCGTCAGTGAGCAGCGCGCAGGCTTTACCCAGCCCCTTGGATTTGAGGTAGGAAGTCGGGTACAGCATCTCCTGCATGCCCGGCCCGCCTTTCGGGCCTTCATAGCGGATCACGAGCACATCGCCGGCGACGATCTGGTCGGCGAGAATGGCTTGTACTGCGGCATCCTGGCTTTCAAAAACCCGCGCCTTTCCGGTGAACGTCCAGATGCTTTCATCGACGCCTGCCGTCTTTACGATACAGCCGTCCTGTGCAATGTTGCCAAAGAGTACGGCCAGGCCACCCTCCTGCGAGTAGGCATTCGAGCGGTCGCGAATGCAACCGTGGGTGCGGTCGAGGTCAAGCTCCGGGTAGCGACGATCCTGCGAGAATGCCGTTTGCGTCGGGACGCCACCCGGAGCGGCCTTGTAAAACGTGGAGACCTTGAGATCGTGCGCACGGATGATATCCCAGGTAACGATGGCCTCGCCCAGCGTCTTGCTGTGCACGGTCGGCACCTCAAGGTGCAGCAGCCCGCAGCGCTCGAGCTCGCCGAGAATGCCGAAGATACCGCCGGCACGATGCACGTCCTCGATGTGGTACTTGTCGGTCATCGGCGCCACCTTGCACAGGCAGGGTACTTTGCGTGAGATGCGGTCGATGTCGTTCATCGTGAAGTTGACGCCGGCTTCCTGCGCCGCCGCCAGCAGGTGCAGCACGGTATTGGTCGAGCCGCCCATCGTGACGTCAAGCGTCATGGCATTTTCAAATGCTGCGAAGGAGCCGATAGCGCGCGGCAGCACCGAGGCATCATTTTGTTCGTAATATCGGCGGCAGAGTTCAACGATCTGTAGACCAGCCTTGAGGAAGAGTTCCCTGCGCTCGGCGTGCGTGGCGAGCAGCGTACCGTTGCCGGGCAATGCAAGGCCAAGCGCTTCGGTCAGGCAGTTCATCGAGTTGGCGGTAAACATGCCTGAGCAGGAACCGCAGGTCGGACACGCCGAGCGTTCGATTTCGGCAAGATCGGCATCCGAAATGCTGCTGTCGACGGCCTTGACCATGGCATCGACCAGGTCGATGGTGATCTTCTTGCCAGCCAGCAGGACTTTGCCGGCTTCCATCGGGCCGCCGGAGACGAAGATGGCCGGGATGTTGACTCGCATTGCCGCCATCAGCATGCCCGGGGTGATCTTGTCGCAATTCGAGATACAGACCATGGCGTCGGCGCAATGCCCGTTGACCATGTACTCGACCGAATCGGCAATCAGCTCGCGCGAGGGCAGCGAATAGAGCATGCCGTCGTGCCCCATGGCGATGCCGTCGTCGATGGCAATGGTGTTGAACTCCTTGGCAATGCCGCCGGCCGCTTCGATTTCGCGCGCCACCAGTTGCCCCAGGTCCTTGAGGTGCACGTGTCCCGGAACAAACTGGGTGAAGGAGTTGACCACGGCAATGATCGGCTTTCCGAAATCGCCGTCCTTCATTCCGGTAGCACGCCACAGGGCACGCGCGCCAGCCATGTTGCGGCCATGGGTCGAGGTGCGGGAGCGATAATCAGGCATGGTGAATCTCCAGAACAATAAAGATCAAAATCGAATCGTCAATTCTACCGAAGAAGCGCGGCATTGAGTTTGTCGGCAGTCGCCTTACAGGTATGGAGCGCACAGATAATTCCAACTTGCTGTGCTCTGACATCCGGGCAGATGGCTTTTGACCTGCAACTGGCGCGAAAACACCAAGGGGTTGATCGATGCTGGCTACGCCAGTTGTATGATCTGATTGAGTACCGCACACACTTCGAAAAACGGCGAATCCGGCAGCCGTTTAAGCCGATGGGGTGAGGCCTCGCGGATGCGCCAGTCAAAGGACTTGGGTTGGTGACATAGCACGTAGCTGGTCTTGCCGGCCTTGGCCCCCTTGGCGGCGCCGACAGCCAGTGCAAAGGGATTGTCCGCATTGTATTCGGCCGTGGTCATCGGCAAGCCAATCACCAGCGAAGTCCGTGCGTTGAAGGCGCGTGGCGAGAGTACGAGGAATGGATGCCGGTCTCGCATCTCCCGGCCGGCCTGCGGGTTGCAGTCGATCCAGATGATGTCCTGCCGATCGGGAATCCAGTCCGCTTTTGCCTTGGCCGCTACCAACGCTCGGCTCCCAGCGGCGTGCTAAGCATGGACTCGCCGCTGTGACGCAGGGGATCAAAGCGGGTCAGGCGCTGCTCAAGGGTCAGTGGCGCGTCGGCCATCGGCGTAATGATGACGCGCCCAGCCTCGACCGAAACCCGCACGCGCTGGTCGGCATGGAAATTTGCCTCGCGTGCCACCGCCGCGGGCAAGCGCACGCCCAGGTTGTTACCCCAGTACTTTATGTCAAGAATGGCTTCAGTCATGGCGTGTACCTCAAAATTGTTTATACGCAGTATAGACGTCGCTCTGCGTGAAGGCAACCCGGTCTGTGATACGCGCTACGATGCAATGCAGCCGTTCAGTGGGGTATAGTTGCTTAGCTGACAGGGACGCCCCATTGCGGTCGCTGGCGATGTCCCCATAAAGCAGCTCTTAAAGCCTTTTTGATGTATGCTGACTACATGTATTTCGACGTACCGCGGTACACTTTTTTTTCTGTTTAGAAATCTCAAATAAACGACACGAAGTGTGCTGTAACGAGGCTTTCATTGCGATCCCATACACCAAGTCAGTCAGACTGGCGCCGCCGTTGAATGAAGCTGTCTCCCTATAACATAATCAGGCAACCCCGGTGCAAGGTTCTGCCATGCCAATCCTGAAGGAAGACGATCCGATCGATGCCTGACCACAATTATTTCTCGAATCTGATCTGGCAGATCGCCGACCTGTTGCGCGGGCCCTATCGACCGCCGCAGTACGAACGTGTCATGCTGCCGATGACGGTGCTCCGCCGCTTCGACTGCGTCCTTGCGCCGACCAAGGCGAAAGTCCTGGCCGAGTTCGAAAAGCGCAAGGGCGGCAAGCTCGAAGGCGACGCGCTCGACCGCAACCTCAACCAGGCCGCCGGCCAGCGCTTCCATAACCACTCGCCGCTCGACTTCGAGAAGCTGAAGGGCGACCCCGACAACATCGAGAAGCACTTGGTCAGCTATATCATGGGCTTATCGAAGAACGTGCGCGACATCTTCGATTTCTTCGAGTTCGAAGCCGAAATCGAGCGGATGCGCGAGGCCAACATCCTTTACCTCGTCGTCTCCAAGTTCTGCGACGTCGACCTGCACCCCAGCACGGTGCCGAACGAGCAGATGGGGCTCATCTTCAAGAACCTCATCCGCCGCTTCAAGGAGCTGGTCAGTGAGACCGCCGGCGACCACTTCACGCCGTGCGATGTCATCCGAGCAGATGTTCTCCAACATCGGCATCGGCACCTACGTCTGGATCGTCATCAATCGCAAGACCCAGCGGCGCAAGGGCGGAATCCAGCTCTTCGACGCGCGCGACGCGGGCGCACTACTGGATTCCAGCCCCCCCGCGCCGGAATGACGCCTATTTATTAAGTACACAATGCTGATTCATCCCCAATTTGACCCCATCGCCGTCTCGCTTGGCCCGCTCGCTGTGCGCTGGTATGGCCTGATGTATCTGCTGGCTTTTTTCCAGTTCTGGTGGCTAGGCAGGCATCGTATCCAGACGCATCCGCAATTATCTCAAGCCGGCTGGACCGTACAGCAACTCGACGACCTGCTGTTTTACGGCGTGATCGGCGTCATTCTCGGTGGCCGCCTGGGGCAGGTGCTGTTTTACGAGCCGGGCTACTACCTGGCCCATCCGTTTGAAATCCTGGCGGTATGGAAGGGGGGCATGTCCTTTCATGGCGGCTTTCTCGGTGTGCTGGTGGCGATGGGACTGTATGCGCGCAAGACCCGACGTACCTGGCTCGACATTACCGACTTCATTGCCCCGCTGGTGCCTCTCGGGCTAGCCAGCGGACGTATCGGCAATTTCATCAACGGCGAGTTGTGGGGGCGTGTCTGTGACCCGGCGCTGCCGTGGGCAATGGTTTTCCCACAGGTTGACAATCTGCCGCGCCACCCCTCGCAGCTTTATCAGGCGGGACTCGAAGGCGTGTTGCTCTTCATCATACTGTGGTTCTTTTCGCGAGGAGCGCGAGCACGTGGCGCCGTATCCGGAATGTTCCTCATCGGCTATGGCAGCTTGCGCTTTATTGCCGAGTTTTTCCGCACGCCGGATGATGGTATCTTTGGTCTCTCGGAAGTCATCAGCATGGGACAGTGGCTGTCTTTGCCGATGATCCTGATTGGCGTGGTCATGCTCGTCGGGTCATCACGACAAGAAAACTGAAGGGATTTCAACAGCAAAGCAATTTGGAGGTAGATAAATGCCCGATGGAATGGCTGCACGGGGTATAACAAAGGCTCGCAATCTGCTGAATGAGCTAATGGCCCGCTTCCATCGTGGCATCGGGGCGCGTATTGAGCGCATCAACACCCTGGCCGACAATTCGACAAACGGTTTGCAACAATCCTTCGGATTGATGGTCAGTTATCATTACGACCCGGTCGCCATTGAACCAAATCTTGAGTAAATTTCGCGCGAAGGCGTAATCGCAACCTCAGGCGCCGTAGGACGGTCGGGGCATTTATCTTAGGTTCAGGAATTAATCTGGTATTGTCCATAAAATGCGATTTGACACTCAACGGCAGATTTTTATTGGATAATCTTTCTTTGTCTCACCCTCATAAAAAGGAAAATACAATGAACGTGTCACACATTGAACATATTGGTATAGCCGTCAAAAGTCTGGACGAAGCGATCCCGTTCTGGGAAAAACAGCTTGGTCTTAAGTGTTATTCGATTGAAGAAGTTAAGGAACAAAAGGTCAGGACCGCCTTTTTCAAAATCGGACAATCCAAGATTGAATTGCTGGAGTCGACAGACCCGGATGGCCCTATCGGAAAATTCATCGAGAAGAAAGGCGAAGGCATTCAGCATCTGGCCTTCGCCGTTGAGGGGCTTCAAGACAGACTGACTGAACTGGCAGGGAATGGCGTGCAATTGATCGACAAGTCTCCGCGCAAGGGCGCAGAAGGTCTGGATATTGCCTTCCTGCATCCAAAATCAACCCACGGCATATTGCTTGAGCTGTGCGAAGATCCCAGGAAGTAATTTTCCGCTGGGAATCCAGTTGAAACATTAGGCCTGAACTACGCCGCCGATAGGGCGGCAGCTTGATTACGGACGTATGGAAAGCCGCCCGACCCGCACGGTTTCAATCCTTCT
>JAYSZS010000348.1:0-8042 GCA_043737935.1 Propionivibrio sp.
GCCGATGGCCTGGGCAAACCCCGTGCGGAGAAAGGCTACGACAAATTGCTCGAACGTATTGGCCAGCTCAAGGAGAAAAGCCGGGGGATGAGCCAGCACTACACGGTGAGTCTGGTGGGCGAGGCGTCGGAAAATAAAGGGATGCGCGCGACGGCGCTGACCTGGGTGAAGATCCCGGTCGGCGGAACGATGGCAACGCATCCGGGCGTCTATTGCCTGCGCAGCAACGAGATGACCTGGGACGAGGAGCGCCTGTGGCGCACCTACACGATGCTCACCGATCTGGAAAGCGTGTTTCGCAGCCTGAAGAGCGAACTGGGCCTACGCCCAGTGTTTCACCAGAAGGAGGATCGTTCGGACGGTCATTTGTTTATCACGGTGCTGGCCTATCACGGTGTGCAATTGCTGCGCACACAACTGAAGAAAGCCGGCATCGACGATTCCGGGGCGACGCTCAGAAAGACCCTCTCCATTCAGCGCCGGGTGACCACCGTGCTCTTGCGCACATGTACTGTTTGTTGACTGTCTCAGTTTGACTTCTATGAACAGTCTGAAACTATGTGCAGTCGTTGTTTTTGCAACCTTCCCGGTCACGTTTGGCAGGGGATTCGGTGAAGTAGCGTGCTGTAATGCTGGACATGGTTTTTGCGGAAGGATGCCGTAATGGAGCCATACGAGGAGACCATCATGGAAGTCGCCGCGAAGATGTGATGTCACTCCCGTCAGCTTCTGGCAAGGCCATCACCGCTTACCTGAAGCATGAACGCCCCAAAACAAACGAGCGTGCCTTTTCGTACGTCACAACGCGCCACGCGGTATGCACGCCAGTCCCGATGTTGTGCGGAAGACGATTCGCCAAGCCTTTGCGCGGGCCGGGCCGCCCTAAATACTTTAGCACCTGCTGTGCCACACGTTAGCTAATCGACTCCTGGCCGGGCGGATCTTCCCTCAAGAAGTGGATGATAGTTCTGCGCCACCGTTTCTCGCTTGCCACGCGTAATCTTCATCGCCAGGTCCCTCTCGTCTCTTCGTTAGGGGCTGCCTACCAGTCCAATACACTTTCGTTCCCGCTACTGCACCCATGGGGCAACTCAGGATCACCACCGCTTCATCCCGTCACTTTCGAATACACCCGAGCATTTCGGCGATATCGAGAAGTTCAGCGCGAAGGAATTCGGGTGTCAGGGTGGAGGGTATGGGTTCGCTTGGCGCATCTTCGAGACGATGACGCGCGCCACTGATGGTAAAGCCCTGGCTGTAGAGAAGTTCCCGAATACGGCGAACCAGTAATACTTCATGATGCTGGTAATAACGCCGGTTGCCGCGCCGCTTGACCGGCTTGAGCTGGGTGAATTCCTGTTCCCAATAACGCAGGACGTGCGGCTTGACGCCACACAGTTCGCTGACTTCGCCTATGGTGAAGTAGCGTTTGGCCGGGATGGGCGGCAAAGGCTCCTTGCCGGAATCTTTAAGATTCGGATCCATTGTAGGAGAGCTCCACTTCACCCTTCAGCTTCTGGCTGGCATGGAAAGTCACGACGCGCCGTGCGGTGATCGGAATTTCCTCTCCGGTTTTTGGATTGCGTCCCGGGCGCTGCGGTTTGTCGCGCAACTGGAAATTGCCAAAACCAGAGAGCTTCACACCATCACCGCGTTCAAGCGCGTTCCGGATCTCTTCGAAGAAGGCTTCAACCATATCCTTGGCCTCGCGTTTATTGAGGCCGACTTTTTCAAACAGTAAATCAGCGAGTTCTGCTTTGGTAAGCGTCATGTCTTTTCCCTGTCAGACGCGAAGCTGTGCCGCGAAGGCATGCTGCAAATAAGACATCAGTTGTTGCACTGCGGCATCGACTTCCGCATCCTGCAAACTTTTTTGAGTATCTTGCATAACTATACGAAATGCAAGACTTTTTTCCCCAGCGGCGATGCCTTTTCCGGTGTAAACATCGAACAGTCGAATGTCCTGAATGATGGCCGGTCGATGGTTTGCCAACCCGTCAATGAGCGGCTGCAATTCAAGCTTTTGATCAACGACGATGGCCAGATCGCGGATGGCCGGGGGTTGCCGCGAAATTTCGCTGTATTGCGGTAATGCAGAAAGAGTCAGGGCATCGAGATCCAGCTCGAATACCAGCGGGGCCAGTGGAAGATCGTATTTCTGCAGCCATTGCGGATGCAATTCGCCGACCACGCCGATCGCCTTGCCGTCAACACTCACGCTCGCGCTGCGACCCGGATGCAGGGCCGGGTGAACGACCTTCTCGAAACGGGCAACGCGCGGCGCCAGCAGCGTTTCAATTTCGCCCTTAATATCGAAGAAATCGACGTTGCGTATCGTGCTTCCCCATTGCTCGGGAAGGGAGCTGCCGTAAGCCAGAGCGGCGATTTTCCACGGCTGACGGAAACCTTCGACCGGGCTACCGGTTTTGTCGCGCCAGAAGCAGCGACCGGTCTCAAACACGCGGACACGGCTTTGCCTGCGCTTCAGATTGGTGACGACATTGGCCACCAGTCCGCCGATCAGCGTCGAGCGCATCACGCTCATCTGGCTGGCGATCGGGTTGGCCAGGCGGATCGGCGCCGTATTGGCCGCAAAGTCCGATTCCCAGGCCTCTTCGACAAAAGCAAAGTTGATGACTTCCTGAAATCCGCGATCCGCGAGGATCTGACGAACCCGGCGCAGGGGGCGTATCTCCTCGCTTTGAGCCAGCATCGACAACGTCGCGCGCGGGGCCGGCGATGGAATGATGTCGTAGCCGTAAAGGCGGACAATTTCTTCGATCAGGTCTTCTTCGATCTCGATATCGAAGCGATAACTCGGGGGTGTGACGATAAAGTCATCGCCCTCGCGTTTGCAGGACAGATCGAGACGCTCAAAAAGCTCGCCGATCAGTTCGGGGGCAAAGGTCACCCCCAGAACCTTGCTCACGCGCGCAGGACGAAGACGGACGGCTGGTCTTTGTGGCAAGGTGGCTTCGGCTTCGCACAGCGGCCCGGCCTGTCCGCCGCAGATCTTTAAAATGAGCTGGGTGGCGCGTTCGAGCGCACGCCGTGTTGCGCCAAAATCGACACCGCGCTCGAAGCGGTGCGCTGCATCCGAAACGAAGCCGTAGCGACGGGCGCGACCGGCAATCGCCTTTGGTGCAAAAAAGGCCGCTTCAAGGAACATCTCGCGCGTGTCCAGCGTAATGCCACTGTCTTGGCCGCCCATGATCCCGGCCATCGCCACCGGGTGTTTGTCGTCGGCGATCAGCAGAACGTCGTCCTCAAGTTCCAGCGTCTGTTCATTAAGCAGCAGGATCTTTTCACCCGCTCGCGCCATGCGCGCGTGGATGGCGCCATCGAGCCGGGTGTTGTCGAAAGCGTGCAGTGGCTGGCCCAGCTCAAGCATGACGTAGTTGGTGATGTCGACGAGGGCGGAAATCGAGCGCAGGCCGCTGCGCTCCAGGCGGCGCTTCATCCAGTCGGGAGTGGCCGCCCGGCCGTCGACGCCGGCCACCACGCGACCGCAGTAGAGCGGGCAGGCCTCGGGGGCATCGAGAACGATCTGGCGCCGGGTCGCGATGCTGACCGGTGCGGCAATACATTCGGGGTAAGTCGCCGGCGTACGGGTCAAGGCCGCTACTTCTCGCGCGATGCCGGACAGCGACAGGCAGTCAGCGCGATTGGGCGTCAGTTTCAGCGTCAGCAGGCGGTCGTCGAGATCAAGGCAGGCGCGGATGTCCTGGCCGACCGGCGCATCGTCGGACAGGATCAGCAGGCCGGAGGCGTCTTCGGCAATGCCGAGTTCCGTGGCCGAGCACAGCATGCCCGAGGACTCGATGCCGCGCACCCTGGCGACCTTGATGGTCAAGTCGCCGGGCAGTATGGCGCCGGGCAGGGCGCAAGGCACCTTGAGACCGGGAGCGACGTTGGCTGCGCCGCAGACGATCTGCTGCACTTCGCCACTGCCGATATCGACACGGCATACATGCAGCCGGTCGGCGTCGGGATGCTTATTGACTTCAAGAACGCGGGCCACGACCACCTTGTCGAAGGCGGGCGCGACGCATTGCTCCTCTTCGACTTCGAGACCGGCCATGGTCAGCAGGTGAGAAAACGCCTCGCCAGTGAGGCTCGGGTTAACAAAGCAGCGCAGCCAGGATTCAGAGAATTTCATAAATGATCCGTATCAGCAAATACGCTTAGATGAACTGGCGCAGAAAGCGCAGATCGCCATCGAAAAACAGGCGCAGGTCATTGACCCCGTAACGCAGCATGGTCAGCCGATCCGGCCCCATGCCGAAGGCAAAACCGATGTACTTTTCCGGATCGATGCCGACGTGGCGCAACACGTTCGGATGCACCATGCCGCAACCGGCAATTTCCAGCCAGCGACCTTTCAGCGGGCCGCTCATGAAAGCCACGTCGATCTCGGCCGAAGGCTCGGTGAACGGAAAAAAGGACGGACGGAAACGGACCTGCAGGTCATCGCTCTCGAAGAAACGGCGCAGGAAGTCGGCAACGACGCCCTTGAGGTCGGCAAAGCTCACGTTCTCGCCGATCCACAGTCCTTCGACCTGGTGAAACATCGGCGAATGGGTGGCGTCGGAGTCGACGCGATAGACGCGACCCGGCGCAATGATGCGGATTTCAGGCATCGTTTCAAGATGGGCGTTTTTCGCCACATGCGCCTGCATGTAGCGCACCTGGATCGGGCTCGTATGCGTGCGCAACAGGATGTTTTCGGCGACCTGGCCGCTTTCATCGAGCAGGTAGAAGGTGTCGTGCATCGAACGCGCTGGATGATCTTCGGGCGTGTTCAATGCCGTGAAATTCTGGAAGTCGGCCTCGATTTCCGGACCGTCGGCAACTTCAAAGCCTATCGAGCGGAACAAGGCTTCGATGCGTTCAAGGGTGCGTGTCACCGGATGCAGGCCGCCGCGCGATTCGCGGCGGCCGGGCAGGGTGACATCGAGTGACTCTTCGGACAGGCGGGCTTCGAGGGCGAGACGCCGGATCGCTTCACGGCGGGCGTAGAGCGCGGCCTCGATGGCTTCCTTGGCGCGATTGATCGCCGCGCCGGTTGATTTGCGCTCTTCGGGCAAGAGCCTGACCATTCCCCTGAGCAGTTCGGTAATCCGACCGCTTTTGCCGAGGTAACGCGCCTTGATTTGCTCGAGTGCATCCGGGTCATCTGTCGCCGCGAAGGCCGCCGACGCATCCTGTGCTATTTGATCAAGGCTCTGCATGAATTTTTAACCTGATGGTCAATGGCGGCGCCATTGTCGATGCCGAGCTTTTAACCCCTCCCGACCTCCCCTTGTCAGGGGAGGAGAATAGCGTGCGCACTCTCCCCCTGACAAGGGGGGCGGGGGGTTACAAGTTGGATCAGCAAGATGTTTCATGTTAAACCCCGAGTTCGCCGAAAAAAAAGGAGGCGCGAGCCTCCTTTTTCAACATTCGTTGAGTCAGGCACCAAGTTGGGCTTTGGCTTGAACGGCCAGCGCAGCAAATGCCGGTTTGTCGAAAACAGCCAGATCCGCCAGCACCTTGCGGTCGACTTCGATCTGCGCCTTCTTGAGGCCGTTCATAAAGGTGCTGTACTTCAGGCCGAGTTCCCGGGCGGCCGCGTTGATACGGGCAATCCACAGGGTACGGAATTGACGTTTCCTTTGCCGACGGTCACGGTAGGCGTACTGACCGGCCTTCATTACCGCCTGTTTGGCGATGCGGTAGACATTCTTGCGGCGGCCGCGGTAACCCTTGGCCAGGGCAATAATTTTCTTGTGGCGCGCGCGCGCCGTTACACCACGTTTAACTCGGGGCATCGTTGATCTCCTTAAGCGTAAGGCAGCATGGCACGAACCATGGCCTTGTCGGAGTCATGCACCCCGGTCATGCCGCGCAACTGACGCTTGGCTTTGGTGGTTTTCTTGGTCAGGATGTGGCGCTTGAACGCCTGTCCGCGCTTGATACGGCCACTCGCGCTGACCTTGAAGCGCTTTTTGGCGCCACTCTTGGTTTTCATTTTGGGCATTGAATGCTCCTTTTATTTACATGGACGCAGGTGTCTCCCGGCGGAAGTTCTTTTGACCTGATACCACTTGTGGGTGCTGCAACTGCTGACTACTTGAAAAAAGCGAACCACCAAGACTCCAAGTTCACCAAGAAGTACCAAGAAAAACAAGAAAACCAAGAAAACCAAGAAACAATATAGCTCTTCTTGGTGAAACTTTGTGTCCTTTGTGTGTCTTGGTGGTTCGCTTCTTATCCTTAACCTATTTCTTCTTGCTCGGCGTCAGAATCATCACCATCTGACGGCCTTCCATCTTGGGCATCTGCTCGACGGCGGCAAAATCCTGCAGATCGGTTCTGATCCGCTCGATCTGGCGCATGCCGATCTCCTGGTGGGCCATTTCACGACCACGGAAGCGCAAAGTCACCTTGACTTTATCGTCTTCCTGCAGGAAGCGCGTCATGTTGCGCAGCTTGATCTGATAATCGTTTTCGTCGGTACCCGGGCGAAACTTGACTTCCTTGACCTGAACCTGCTTCTGCTTGAGCTTCTGCTCATGCTGTCGCTTTTGTTCCTGGTATTTGAATTTGCCGTAATCCATGATCCGGCAAACCGGAGGTTGCGCCATCGGAGCAATCTCGACCAGATCAACTCCGGCCTCCTCGGCCAACTGTAAAGCCTGGCGGACGCTCATGATTCCGAGCGCTTCACTTTCTACCCCTACCAGTCGAATTTCCGGTGCGTTGATTTCTTCGTTAACGCGTTGCGCCTTTTGCAGTGCGATGGTTCCGCTCCTTGTACTGAAAAAAAATTAAGCCGTGCCACATCGCGCCGCGACTTCAGAGAGAAGTCGCTCGATCAGTGCCTCGAGCGGCATTTGCCCGAGATCCTGACCGCCGCGTGTACGCACGGCAACCAGATTTGCTGCAACTTCCTTGTCACCTAAAACGATTTGGTACGGCAGCTTGTTCAAGCTATGTTCGCGTATTTTATAGGTAATTTTCTCGTTGCGCAAATCAGCCTCGGCGCGCAAACCTATGCGCCGTAGCGTTTTTACAACATGTCCGGCATAGTCGGACTGTTTTTCCGAGATGTTAAGGACAATCGCCTGAACCGGCGCCAGCCACAGGGGGAGGGCGCCGGCACTGTTCTCGATCAGAATGCCGATGAAGCGCTCGAGCGAACCGAGAATGGCACGATGCAGCATGACCGGCGTATGTCGGGTGTTGTCATCGCCGACAAATTCGGCGCCCAGTCGTTGCGGCATCGAGAAGTCGACCTGCACCGTTCCGCATTGCCATGAGCGACCGATCGCATCCTTGATGTGAAATTCGATTTTCGGGCCGTAAAAAGCGCCTTCGCCCGGCAGTTCGTCCCACACCAGCCCGGAAGCCTTGAGCGCCTCGCGCAAGGCCAGTTCGGCTTTGTCCCAGACTTCATCCGAACCGACACGCTTGTCCGGGCGAAGTGCGAGCTTGACCACCACGTCGTGAAAACCGAAATCGGCATACACCTTGCTCACCAAATCGTTGAAGGTTGTCACTTCGGTCTGAATCTGGTCTTCGGTGCAGAAAATGTGACCATCGTCCTGGGTGAATCCGCGCACGCGCATAATGCCGTGTAGCGCCCCCGAAGGCTCGTTGCGATGGCAGGAGCCAAATTCGCCATAACGCAGCGGCAGGTCGCGGTAGCTGCGCAGCCCGGTGTTGAAAATCTGGATGTGGCCAGGACAATTCATCGGCTTGATCGCATACTCGTGCTTTTCCGACTCGGTGGTGAACATATTGTCCTTGAAGTTCTCCCAGTGCCCCGATTTCTCCCACAGGGAACGTTCGAGAATCTGCGGACACTTCACTTCCTGATAGCCGTTGTCCTGATAGACGCGGCGCATGTACTGCTCGATCTGCTGCCACATCGCCCAGCCCTTGGGGTGCCAGAAGATCATCCCCGGCGCCTCGTCCTGCAGGTGGAACAGATCGAGATGCCGGCCCAGGCGACGGTGGTCGCGCTTCTCGGCTTCTTCCAGCATGTGCAGGTAAGCGTC
>JAYSZS010000349.1:0-8039 GCA_043737935.1 Propionivibrio sp.
CGACCCAAGCCCTACCCATGGTTAAAGCTACCGCGCGTCCAGGCCCGACGAAAGATAGAGTTCCATGGTCACCCGCGGGAGACTAAGTCAGTGCCATTCGGGTTAGCAGCAGCGTAACCCGACGATCTCTGCAGTAAAGCTAGTTTTAATGAAACCTCCCTGCATCTAATTAAACCGGAATTGTCTCAATTGCCACGCGGAATTGTCATGATGAATGACGTCTTTCCCGCTGTGGAGACAAGCGAGACTTCTCCGCCATGCGCTTCGACAATCGATTTAACGATCGCCAGCCCCAGGCCGGAATGTGTTCCCTGCCAATGTCGCGACGGGTCGACACGATAAAAACGGTCGAACAGGCGTGGCCAATGGGCTGACGGAATCGTTTCTCCACTATTGCTCACGATAATTCCGATGCGGCCCGTATTGGCAGGCTCGATTGCGATGTGGACAGCTTCCCCGTTCGGTGTATGCCTTATGGCATTCGAGAGCAGATTGCCGATCGCCCTGCGCATCATCAGCGGATCGCCGATCACCTGTCCGCCTCCCGAACTGCTCAGCGAAACGCCTTTCTCGTCGGCAATCAGGCGGTAGAAGTCTATCAAATCCGCTGCGACGCGCTCAAGTTCGATCTTTTCCCGCGAGGGGACGATCCGCCCCTCGTCCGCTTTGGCGATAAATAGCATGTCGGCGATCATGCGCGAGAGCCGCTCGAATTCTTCGATATTCGATACCAGCACATCCCGATAGTCTTCAGGCGTTCTTGGCCTGGAGAGCGTAACCTGCGTTTGTGTCAGCAAGTTGCTGACCGGGGTTCGCAGTTCGTGAGCCAGATCCGAGGAGAAATCCGACAATCGCCGGAACGAATCCTCCAGCCGGGACAGCATCGCATTCAGGGTTTCTGCCAAATCCACCAGTTCAAGGGGGACCGACTCGACATCCAGTCGGTCATCCAGTCTCTGCGCGGTTATGCCCTCGGCTTTACGGCGCATCGCCTGCAAGGGGTAAAGCCCGCGCCGTACGGCGACCCAGCCGAGGAATCCGGTCAATAACGCCGCCAGAACCACAAACGACCACAAGGTGATCCGGAACGAGTTCATGAAGTGTTCGTGATGGGAGATATCGGTCGCCACGGCGATGATGGCTGGCTGAGCTTCCTTAATTCCCGTATTGGCTTTTGCAGCTATGCCGCGAAAGGGAATGTTGCTGGCAGTTTTCCAGACAATCGGGCGTAACAAATCCGCCAGCACAGCAGGTTGATCCAGCAGCGCTTGCGGAAACTCGGCGCCGCTGGTGGCAAACAGCTTTTGGCCGTCGGGCGCCACAACGACAAGCGCCAGTCCCTGATGCCCGACCAGCGAATCGTCGAGTTGCTGCGGAATAGAGATAAGGTCGTGATCAAAGCGCACTTTTTCCAGCGCATGCCGCGTCAGCTCGAGTTTACCGGTGAGGACGGCCATGTCCTGTTCGACAAAATGCTGCTCGACGGCGCCGCCGATCAGGTAACCGAGCAGTAACAACACTACGGTCGACGCCAACGAAAAGAGAGCCGTCAGCCGCAGCGTGATCGAGGCAGGGCGCTTCAATCGCACGCGGCGTCCTTCTCAACATTTTCCAGAACGTAGCCCATCCCGCGAACGGTACGAATCAGCCGGGGCTCGAAGTCATCGTCGACCTTCGCCCGCAGTCGGCGCACAGCCACCTCGATTACGTTGGTATCGCTGTCGAAGTTCATGTCCCAGACCTGCGAAGCAATCAAGGATCGCGGCAGAATCTCGCCCTGGCGCCTCAGCAACAGCTCAAGCAACACGAATTCCTTCGCCGTCAGGTCGATGCGCTTGCCGGCACGGGTTACGCGACGACGCAGCAGATCGAGCTCCAGATCGGCGACCCGTAAATACTCCACGTCCTTCGCCTTGGCGCCACGGCGTAGCAATGTTCTGACGCGGGCCAGCAACTCCGAAAAGGCGAAAGGCTTGACCAGATAATCATCGGCACCCAGCTCCAGCCCTTTGACCCGGTCCTCGACCTGATCGCGCGCTGTCAGAAACAGCACCGGCATTTCCTTCCCGGCCCTGCGCATGCCCTGCAAGACCTGCCAGCCGTCGATACCCGGGAGCATGACGTCGAGAATCGCAATGTCATAGGAGTCGGTAGACGCCAGGTGCAATCCGTCCACGCCATTGCTCGCCAGGTCGACCACGAAGCCCGCTTCGACCAGACCCTGCTTCAGGTAGGTGCCGGTCTTGGGTTCGTCTTCCACCACCAGAATCTTCATTGCTTCTCCCTTTGGCGTTGTTACCGATGCTGGATTCTCCTTCTTTTCAAACGCTCCATCAAAGATTACAGAAATGTAATGTTCAAGTCAGACTTCTGTTGGTTGGCCATCATCATTATGGTTTCCATGAAATCGAACTGAGTTAGAACGTATCTGAATTTTTCAATCTGTAACGCTGGGCGTAAGCAGACTACCGACGCTCGGCTTAAAAATCAATGTCGAAATGCAACTCGCGAAGTTGTTTATTCGATGATCGATTTGAGCCGTTAAACTTGTTTCTAGAGGAGCGACACCGTGACACGCCGGATTATCTACCGAACAGCTTTGCACCTTCTCGCCGCCGGCCTTGTAAGCACCCCGCTCATTGTGTTTGCACAAACCTTACCGACTGATGCCACAGTTGATTGGCGTAGTGCCAACGATACTGTTGGACAGTTCAGGCGCGGCCATGCGGATGTTCTCAAATGGGAACAGGGCAACATACACATCAAAGAAGAGCCGACGACAGCTTCCACAGATTTGATTTTGATGACCGCAGATGAGGCAGTTCGTCGCGCTTGGCGCGCTCATCGCAGCCTCGCAACGCCCTTGGCAGTTATTGGTCCCGACAATGTCGATCGTATCGCTGCCGGCCGCTGGGCCGAGGTCGACGCAACTTGGTTGCGCCGCGTGAAAGACTCGGGAGAAGTGCTCGATGTAGCGGCAACGGCACGCAAGGTCTGGCTAAAAGCAGTTGCTGCCCGGCAGGTTGTGAAATATCAGCACGAGGTGCTGGTCGCGGCTGAAGCGGCGAGCGAACTTGGTCAGCGCATGGCAAGCGTTGGCAATTGGAGCCAACTGCAAGCAGCGCAGTTACAGATAACGTTAAAAACGGCACAAATGGATCTCAGGCGTGCGCAGTACGCGGCCGCACTGACCCAGACGGAATTAATCGAATTTCTACAGTTGAGCGGGGTACATTCCGCCGTAGGTCTTCCGGATGCATTGCCGGAACTGCCGTCAGCCCCCCTGACTAACGCCGAAGTGCAACTGCATTTGGCTAAGGTCATAGGCACTTTCCCACGTGCCGACATTTACCGGACGAGGGCTAGTGCCATGCAAGCGTTCGAGGCCTATCAGACCAGCCATGCGCTCGCCCTTGGTTATCGGGATATTGTCAAGTTGCGTGAGTTCATCAAGGATGAAACGGTATTGCACTACAACGGCATGCTAAAAAGTGTTTGGGATATTCTTGACGAGGCACGTAGCCGTTCGCAGGCTGTTAGCGAAGCCATAGACGCACAACGTGATTTCTGGATCGCCGAAACAGATCAGCAACATGTTTTGCTGGGCGGCGCACCGGCCAGCTTCGTTTCTCTTGCAGGCGGCGGGAGCAAAGACTCCGCTGCGGCCGGACATTGAAAGGAGTACGCATGAATCTCATGAATTCGCGTCGGCATTTTCTGGCGGGTTTGGCTACCACAGTTGCCGGGTTGACCGTCACGCGCTCGGCACTGGCTGGATTGCCGGAACCGGTCATCAAAACGACGGCCGACACCTCTCCTCCACTCGAGCCCACCACCGGCCAGCCGTATAACCCGGTCGTCACGCTCAACGGATGGACACTTCCCTGGCGCATGAACAAAGGGGTCAAGGAATTCCATTTGGTGGCCGAACCTGTGGTGCGTGAAGTATCGCCTGGTTTCAAGGTCAATATGTGGGGCTACAACGGTCAGAGTCCTGGCCCCACCATCGAGGTTATCGAAGGTGACCGCGTGCGCATCTTCGTTACCAACAAGCTGCCCGAACACACCACCATCCACTGGCACGGACAGCGCCTGCCCAACGGCATGGATGGTGTTGGCGGCCTGAATCAACCCGCGATTCCAGCGGGAAAGACCTATGTTTACGAATTCTCGGCACGTCGCCCGGGTACCTTCATGTATCACCCACACGCCGACGAAATGGTGCAGATGGCTATGGGCATGATGGGCTTCTGGGTCACGCACCCAAAGAACAAGCATCCGCACATTACTGATGTGGATCGTGACTTTTGCTTCCTGCTCAACGCCTTCGACGTCGAGCCTGGCAGCAAAACGCCAAAGATCAATACCATGTTGGATTTCAACATCTGGTGCTGGAACAGCCGGGTGTTTCCGGCCATCGACAGCCTCAATGTGCGCCTGAACGACCGTGTGCGAATCCGTGTCGGCAACCTGACCATGACCAATCACCCCATCCATCTTCATGGTCACGAATTTCTGGTCACGGGCACTGACGGCGGGCCGACGCCTCCTGCTACCCGCTGGCACGAGGTAACCACGGATGTGGCCGTTGGACAAATGCGGCAGATTGAGCTGATTGCCAATGAAGAAGGCGACTGGGCCATGCACTGCCACAAAAGTCATCACACCATGAATGCCATGGGGCACACCGTACCTACCATGATCGGTATCGATCACCGTGGTCTGGTCAACAAGATACAGAAAGTCGTTCCCGACTACATGATGATGGGCGAACGCGGTATGGCCGACATGGGCGAAATGGTAATGCCCTTGCCCAACAATACCGCACCGATGATGACGGGCACTGGCCAGTACGGCCCGCTGGAAATGGGCGGCATGTTTACCGTATTCAAGGTTCGTAAGGAACAGAAACCCGGTAACTACAGCGACCCGGGGCCATACCAGCATCCGCCGGGCACTGTAGCTAAAGAGTGGAAGGGTGACACACCGAAGGTGTCGAGTGCTCCCATCGGAGAAGACTCGTCCGCCGCCGTAGCCCGCGCCGTCAAACCTGATGGCAAGCACATGTCGCATTGACACAACTTGACTGAACAACCCGAAACCATTCCTTGAAGGAACAAGCAGATGAACACTTCAAAACTCGTACGCCCCTTACTCCTTGCAAGTATTGTTGGTGCAGCTTCCGCCGCCATGGCGCATGGCGATGCAGAGCATAAGCAAGCTGGCGCGATAAAGAAAGAGCAAAAGGCATGGGGCATCGCAGGCGATGCCAAGGTGGTCAAGCGAACCATCGAAATCCGGATGAACGACAACATGCGCTTTACACCCGACCATATCGAGGTCAGGCAGGGTGAAACTATCCGCTTGGTGCACGTTAACAATGGCCAGGTCATGCATGAATTCGTACTGGGTACCAAAGCGGAACTGGATGAACACGCAATTCTAATGAAGAAATTTCCCACGATGGAGCACGACGAACCTTATATGGCTCATGTATCTCCCGGCAACCAGGGCGAGATTGTCTGGTCCTTCAACCGACCAGGAAAGTTCGATTTTGCCTGCCTCATACCGGGTCACTACGAGGCAGGAATGGTAGGGACGATCAAGGTTGTCGCCGCCGAAAACAAAGCCAGTCCAAAGCGCTAAAACCTGTTCGCTATCACAAAGAGTTAACGATGAAACAGCTCAATGAAATTCTGGTTGCAGCCACACTGGTCATAACCACGCTGACACCGCCCGGTAGCTTCGCCCAATCGAGCACACCCCCCGATGCGATGCAGACGGTTGACGCGACCGTGCTGAGCGATGGCGAGATACGCAAGGTCGACAAAGAAACGGGCAAGCTCACCATCCAGCACGGTCCGATCAAACACCTGGACATGCCGCCCATGAGCATGGTCTTCTCCGCCAGGGAAAAGACCCTGCTCGACAAGGTGAAAGTGGGCGACAAGATTCGTTTTATGGTCATCGAGGAAAATGGAAAGATGGTTGTGACGGATATTCAGGCCGTCAAATGACATTTCTCTGAAGCGAATAATAGTGAGCCGAAAACGGGGAAAAGAAGGTACGTTCTTGGCTACATTTTTTGCTCCTGTGTTCGAGCGTACCGAAAATTACAGAATTGTAATGTTCTGGTCAGCTTACCGTTGGGTTCACATGAACATGATTCATTCAACTAACTTTAGGCAGCATTAATGAGAAGAAAATTTTCCATTTTTCTGGGGGTGTTGATACTGGGAGTAAGCGGTACGATCCAGGCGCAGACTTCCGAGACCCTAGAAGTTTACAAAAGCGCCACCTGTGAATGCTGCGGGAAGTGGATCGAACACATGCGCAAGAATGATTTCAAGGTTGTTACGCATGTAGTCAACGATATTCCCGGTAACCGAAAGAAGCTGGGCATGCCAGACAGATACGGTTCCTGTCATACATCCAAGATCGGCAATTACGTCGTTGAAGGGCATGTCCCGGCGGCCGACATCAAGCGACTGCTCAAGGAAAAACCCAAGGCTTTGGGCTTGGCCATTCCTTCGATGCCGCCCGGAGTTCCTGGAATGGATATGCCCAATTCCCCGCCATATGAAACCATCCTCGTGCAGGCCGACGGTACTCCACGCGTTTTTGCGAAACACTAATTCAGGAAAAGGAAGCATGAAATTCTTAGCTACTGCAGTGTTTCTTTACCTTATCGCCGGTTTCTCTGCCCACGCTGTCACAACAGGTAGCGACCCACATGCCGGTCACGCAGGAATGAACTCCCCTGGGCAAACTTCCTCCGATGCCACGATGGTTGACGGCGTTGTCAAAAAATTGACAAGAGGGCGGGCAAGGTCACCGTGAGTCACGGCCCGCAAAGCAACCTGAACATGCCGGCGATGACCATGGCTTTCAGGGTCAAGGACGCCGTATGGCTCGACCGGATGCAGGTCGACGAATCAAAGGGACGAATCAAAGGGGCCAGTGACAATCAAAGGGACTAGGGTCGAATTATCGTCATGAGATCGGTAGCTCGGCCCTTTTCCTGCAGGGTAAACGTAACAGCGCCAGGGTTTATTGAACAGTTTGTTGGTTTTGTAGGTCCAGGCCAAACGGCGGCAGTGGCGCATGAAGCGGCCGGATGACTTCTATATGTCATGAGACCGATGAGGGTCGTCAGCCGCCGGGTGGCTTAAAAGCTATGGGTCAGATGTCAGTCTCAAGCCGACCGTGGCAGTCTTACCGAGTTTTTTTGAACGTAAAGACTTCTTCGGTCACGAACTTCAAATGCATACTATGCGGGACTTCACGGACATACAAATGCTCTACATGGCGCATGTGCCTGCCGGCAAAAGAGGTGAAATCATCTGGACCTTCAACCGATCAGGAGAGTTTGACTTTGCTTGCCTCCTGCCGGGCCACTACGAATCCGATATGGTCGGCAAGATCAAGGTCGTCGTCGCCGAAAACAAGGCCGTTTCGGGGCGCTGAGCCTGCTTACTCTCGCCAGCAGACGACGATGAAACACCCTGACCACGCTGACCCTGTTCGGAAACATCGCCCGTTCGGGTACAACCCCCGGCGCAATGAAGTCGGCAGACGCCGCGCCAGCGTCGGCGAGTTCCTCATGATCGACAAGGACAAGGCAAGATCCACCATCAGGCACCGCCCGATCAAACACCAGGACATTCGTCTGAACATGCGGCTCATGAGCATGGCCTTCACCGTCAGGGGCAATGCCTTGCTCGACAAGGACGGAAACGCAGCGAAAGCTGTCATTCGCGGTCCTATTAATGCAAGGTGTTGGAAGGCCGCTTTCATGGATAGCCCGCCTTTTAAAGTGCAAATTTTCGATGCGGTTGGCAGGCTCCACCCGGCCAACTAGAAACACTCGGAGAAATGCGCCAAAGCCGACGTTCATTTCACTGCTTTCCCTAAAGCGGTAATTTGCCCATGGTCGCGGTAATTTGCCCATGGTCGCTGTGATTTAACTTGGCAGGCAAGAAACGCTTCGAACAACAGGTCCGTGATCAGCATTGTTCGCTCGATAACATGGGATAGAC
>JAYSZS010000350.1:0-8021 GCA_043737935.1 Propionivibrio sp.
TATCAAACCAAGCGAGGCGATGCCGTGGCGTGCGCCATCAACTCGGGCACCTCAACAATTCGAATCACACTGTTCGCCGACGGCACGAAAGCTCGTAGCCGGCGGTCCGACCCGCCGGAAACGCGACCGGGCAGCCTTACTTCGCACTGGCTGTCTTGGGGCGGCCGATGTAGTGAACGGTGAACAGGCCGGGCTGGGATGAGAAGTAGGTGGCCAGTTCCTCGATGTCCTGCGCGGTCAATGGGGCAGCCATGCCGCCCATGACGGGATCCTTGCGCAGCGCGCCCTTGTATTCTTTCAGCGCGTGTATGAGGTACTCCTTGTGCTGGCCGGCCAGCGACGGCCAGTTCGGCACGGCGCTCACGCCGCCCTCACCGTGGCACGCGACGCAGGTGGAGGCCTTTTCCGGCGCGGTGCCGACGGGCGCCGCTGCCTTCTGGATGGCGCCCTCGCTGGCGAAGAACGCGGCGATGTCGTTCATGTCTTGGTCGGACAGAGACACCGCCTGGGCGTGCATCGTCTTGTGGGGACGCATCTGGTTCTTGTAGCCCTGCAGCGCGAGCACGATGTAGTCGGGGTGCTGGCCGCCAAGCTTTGGCACACGGTAAGTCGGGTAAGCGTTCCGGTAGCCGGGAATGCCGTGGCAGCCGATGCAGGAACCGGAGAGCATAGCACCGCGCGCCGGATTGCCGGTGGCCGTCGGCTCCTGGGCCATTACCGTCGTCGTGGCAATGCTGCCCACGATAGCGAGACTGAAGAGAACGTCCAACCGGGCATGTTTGATGGAGCTTGGCTGCATGGGAGTTGACTCTAATCTATGGAACGATTTATGGGCGTCTTGCGGACGGTTAGGGTAGTCAGAGGATAAAAATTTAATGCCAATTTGCGAAAGTATCCGGGGAAGTTAAACCCTTGTCAATCGCGGAATTGAGGCTGAATCGACGAGCGCAGGCCCCGAAAATTCTGTTGGGGAGTCTGCTGCATCTGCGGAAATGATTTAAACATAGCGTCTCAAATACTGCCGAATAATCTGCGCAGCACTGAATTGGGTTTTGGCCAGCGGTTGCAGAATAGCCCGACCGCAGCGAGCAATTTGCTCAGGGTGGCGATGAATCGGTTGTGCGTGGCCATGCGTTCCTTCGCCGCCGGGGCCGTCGAGCGCGATCACGCTTCCAGCCCTGCATCATGCTAGCGAACTGCTTGCACCGTCGCCGCGTGCAAGTGACGAAGCCATCGCTTTGCAGCAGGTAAAACGCTCGCCGCAGTTGAAAGCTTGGTGCAATAACTCGGCTTGAACTCGTCAAACCAGTTGCAGCGCAGTCCGTCCTCCAGCTCGGTACCGGTGAATTCGACCTTGAGCGCGTGGCAGAGGGCCAACTGCTGCGCCGGTGTTGCCGGAGCCAGCCCGGCATCACCCTTGCTGGCGTGATTGAACATCGAGGCAAAGGCAAACATGAGGTTGAACGGGTTCATGTCGAAACCGAGTTCGCGTGGGATGAACCAGAGGTCCTCGATGATCGCCTGAATGTCATCGACATGCTTGCCGCAGAGCGACGCGGAAATTCTCCTGGCGTGCGGATAGCCGGCCAGCAGACGGATGTTGTCGTGCGTGCGGGCCAGCCACTCGTGGCCGCCGCGTGTGGTGCGGTCGTGCGCGTGCAGCGCCAGCGGCAGGTCGATGCTGGCACTGAGTGTGACCTTGTGGCGCTCGAACACCGCGTAGAACGGTGCGAAGCGGTACAGATTGGTCTTGATGTGCGGTGCCGATTTCCGGTGGCCAAGCGCGTTGATGGCGTCGGAATTCTCGCTGTAGTGTGTACAGATCAGTGTGAACAGCTTATCGAGAACGGCTTCCAGCAGCGTAGTAACCTCGCCGCCGTGCAGCGAGACGTTGAAGGCCAGCACCCCGGCCTCGCGCAGCGCATGCAGCGCGTGGTGCAGCGTCGGGACGGCACGCCCGGCATCGACTTTCAGCGCCGCCGGCGTCGTCTGCTCGCCGAGATAGCAATAGGACGCAGTCGAGATTGCAGCCCAGCGTCGGTACATAGAGCAGATGGATATTGCGCGTGTAGTCAGGCCGGCTATCTAACTTAGTATCCGGATTCGTCAGTGGCGTAGCGGATTTGGCGTCCATTTGCTGTCGATCAGACCGCAGCCGCGGCCAGCGCAGGCTTGGCGCGGCGGACCTTGTCGACAATTTCGCCCTACACCTTGTTGGCCTTGGCCGCCTGGTTCGCCGCGATCTAGTTGGCCTTGCGCGCATTGGTCGGGAACTTCGCGCGCTCAATCAGCAGTGTCTTGCCACTCGCCGTTTGCAGGCTCAGCGAACCTGCCGCTTCGGAGAGTTTGACTTGCGTCACGTTGGCGTAATAGACGATCTCGTCGCCACAGATCAGGTAGCGCGGGCCGACGCAAAGTGTCCTGGCGCCGCCGAAGAAGGCGATCAGCGGAACGATGCAGGCCAGCAGCCCGGCCGGGAAAGCCAGGATAGCCAGTACCAGCGCTAGGATCAGGCTAACGACAAGGAAGGCCTTGCGCTTGCCGCTGAAGCTGGCGCGGTCGCCCTGCTTGTATTTGAAAACCGCAAGTTGGGGTTGATCCATGCGCCTCTCCCGTTTCGTCACAAAACTGGTGCGAACGGAAGTATCGCCCGTCTGCAAACAGTGAACAATCGCACGACCGGCGCCGCCGGCCACACGCCGGGCCGGAAATCGGCAGCCACGCTTTCCCGATGGCGACATTCATGACATCGTGATCCGCTGCGCGGCATCGCACGTGATGCTCAGCGAATCAGCGCGAACGCAGCCGATCAAAATCAACCGCATTGCGTTCGTCGATATAGAGACTCGTTTCCCGGGGCTGATTGCTGTTGTGACAAATTACGATGACATTGCTTAGCGGCTGCCTCCGGTGCAGCACTTCAACGGCGCAGCGGCTATAGATACTCTCGATGGTGGCCAGCAGATTGCGTGCGTAGGGGGTTTCAAGCCGGGCATCGAGAATCAGGTTGGCGATCATCACGCCTTCCGCCGTCAGCACGCGGCGCGTGCCCTGCCAGAACTCGCGGGTCACCAGATGGCCGGGGATCGAGCTGTGTGCGCTGTAGACGTCGACCACCACCGCGTCGAAGCGCCGCTCGCTACTGGCGACGAAATGCCGGGCATCGTCGATGATGAATTCGCCAAGCGCGGCTTCGCCCAGGAATTTTTCTTCGGCGATGCGCCGGATCGCCGGGTCGATATCGACGTAGGTGTAGTGGTTGTCCGGCTCACGGTGCGACAGCGTGAACCCCCCAGCGCCGAGCACCAGTATCCGGCGCTCGCGCAAGGCGAGGTCTTCAAGCAGGATGCGGCGGATATAGTGTACATAGCGTGCGTAATGGCGCGGCTCAGCCTCGTCGATCAGCGAGGCCAGCGAATTGTTGTTTTTGAAAGCGCGCGGGTTGATCGCTCCCTTGATGTCGACCGGGGTGACGGTGTAGCTGGCATAGGCCGTTTCGATCTCCGGGCGCGACCAGGTTGTAGTCACGAGAGTCAGCGCTATGACGGCCAGCGCGGCGAGCGTTGTTCGCCAGTTGCGGTCACTCAGCAGTGCGGCGCCGACGAGCAGCAACAAGGCGCAAAGGGCGACCGCCGCCGAGACGCCGAGCCACTGCATGATCAGCAGCGATAGCACCAGCGAACTGAGGAAGGAGCCGAGCGTCGAGTAGTACAGCGCATAACCGCTGGCCTCTCCGCTGCGCTGATGCTGCATCAGGTTGGTCAGGATCGGCACCGTCTGCCCCATCAGCCAGGCCAGCGGACAAAGCACGGCGGCCATGAAGATGAGATAGGCAACCAGGGGCGGGTTGATTGCCGAAAAGATCAGATCGACGGTAACCCCGGCCAGCCCGGCCCCGGTTAGCGCTGCGCCGATCAAAAAGTTTCTGACGACGAGGGCCAAATAGTTGTCGGCCACCTTCGCTCCGGTGTGGTAGCCGAGCGCCAGCGCCAGCAGAAAAAATCCGATCGTCGGCGCCGTAACGACAATCGAACTGCCCATATGCGGAATAATCTGACGCAGCGCGATGACTTCGGCGCCGAGCGAAGAGAAGCCTTCGATGAAGACGACGGCAAACAGCAGCGGGCGGGAGAGCGGATTGAGCACGCAATTTTCCAGGAAATGGCAGCCGGCACTATAACCGAAGGCTCGGCAGCCGGGACGACGCACCGTGCGAGTTGCCAATTGCCAAACAGAGCCAAAATCGCGTGGGTCGGGTCACCGACAGTATCACTCAGGAGGATTTGCTTTGCCACCCGGCGCAAGATTGCGGTTTTTTTTGACTTTGTCCTGTAGTCATGGTGGTGATGGGCACCCTGATGTACGTCGTCGAAGGCCCTGAAAACGGCTTCACCAGCGTCCCCGTTTCGGTGTATCAGGCGATCAGTACGCTGACCACGGTGGGCTTTGGCGACATCACCCCGAAAACCGATCTCGGGCGTCTTATCGCCTCGATAATGATGCTGATGGGCTGGGGAACCCTGGCGGTACCGACCGGCATCGTCAGCGCAGAATTCACCGTACGCCGTACTCATTCCGAAATTACCACCCGTACCTGCCACGAATGGCTGAGCAACCGCCATCCGGCCCTGGCGAAATTCTGCGCTGACTGCGGCGCTAAACTTCCCCCGTAACAGATCGATGCGGGCGAAAGATGAAGGGCCGGTTGCGTTTACCTGCCGGCTTGCAAACCTTGGGTATTTATGTAGTCCGAGCGGAAGGTGCTTCGCACCTGGCCTTCCGGTAAAATGCAATGACAATTTTTCTCAGGGAGATCCGAAATGGCAGCAATTCAACGTGATTTGACCCGCACCACACTGGCGATCATCTGCATTCTGCTGATGATCGCCGCTTCGCTCTGGGTCCTGCGTCCGTTCCTGGCGGCTACGGTGTGGGCCACCATGGTCGTGGTCGCCACCTGGCCGATGCTCAACTCGCTGGAGCAGCGCTTCGGCGGTCGGCGGGCACTGGCCGTAACAATAATGACGCTGGCCATGTTGCTGCTGCTGGTTATTCCTCTCTGGCTGGCGATCGATACCATTGTCGATCATGCCGAAGACATAGCCACTCTGGTCAAGAAATTTGTCACCTCAGGCTTGCCGCAACCACCCGAGTGGGTGGCGACTCTGCCGCTGATCGGCAGTAAACTTAACGCTTTCTGGGGGCAACTGGCTGACTCCGGACCACAGGGTCTGTTGGTGCGTGCCCAACCCTACGCAGCCGAATCCGGCAAATGGGTTCTTGCGCAGGCCGGTGGCCTGGGTTACATGCTCATCCAGTTTTTGCTGATCGTGGTCTTGTCTGCCATCCTCTACGCCAGCGGTGAAAAAGCGGCAAGCAGCGTCAAACGTTTTGGCCGCCGGCTGGCTGGAGATCGCGGCGAGAATTCGATCATCCTGGCCGGGCAGGCGATCCGAGGCGTGGCCCTGGGGGTAGGCGTCACGGCAATAATCCAGACGGTGCTCGGAGGCATCGGCCTGGCCATTGCCGGGGTGCCCTTTGCCGCATTGCTCTCGGCGGTGATGCTCATGCTGTGCATCGCGCAGTTGGGGCCGGGGCTGATCCTTTTTCCCGCCGTCGGCTGGATGTTCTGGATGGGCGACACCGGCTGGGGAATTTTTCTTCTGGTGTGGAGCTTGATCGTCGTCACCATGGACAATTTCCTGCGCCCGATGCTGATCAAAAAAGGCGCCGATTTACCGTTGCTGCTGATTTTTGCCGGCGTCATCGGTGGCATGCTGGGATTCGGGCTGGTCGGCATTTTTGTCGGCCCGGTGGTTCTCGCCGTGACTTACACTCTGCTCGAAGCCTGGATTGAGGACGCGCTCGGCAAGGCGGGCGCCGACTGACAAGCGGATGGGGGTGCTGCGGTGGGCGTCGCCTGCGCCGCAGGCCGGCGCACTCAGATCCCCGATCCGCCCTCCTCCAGCGTCGTTTCGGCAACCTTGAAAACCTTGACCTGGCGTGGCTTGAGCCAGACACACTGACCCTTGACCAGATTCAGTACCGTGGCACGCTCGCGGGTCAATTCCACTTCGATCAGCTCGGAGGCATGCGCAAGTTCGACGCGCACCAGCGGGCCGATGGCGTGCACATCCTGCACCATGGCCTCAAGGCCACCCGCCACTTGAACGTGCTCGATGTCGATATCGTGCGGGCGAACGAAGGCCATCGCCTGGCCTTCCGCCGTGGCCTTATCCACACCAACCACCCCATCCACACCATCCCGCCCGACATCGGCCCAGTTGCCGTGCACCCGGCTGTGGAAGACATTGACGTTACCGAGAAACTGATAGACGAAAGGCGACGCCGGATTGGAATAGACCTCGTCGGGCGTGCCGATCTGTTCGACGCGGCCGTGGTTCATCACCACCACGCGATCGGCCACTTCCAGCGCCTCTTCCTGATCGTGCGTGACGAAAACGCTGGAGATGTGCATCTCGTCGTGCAGTCGGCGCAGCCAGCGGCGCAATTCCTTGCGCACCTTGGTGTCGAGCGCACCGAAGGGCTCGTCGAGCAGCAGCACCTTGGGCTCGACGGCCAGTGCGCGCGCCAGTGCGATGCGTTGACGCTGCCCGCCGGAAAGCTGCGAAGGGTAGCGCTCGGCCAGCCAGTCGAGCTGGACGAGCTTGAGCAGATCCATCACCCTGCGCCGAATCTCGGCCTCGGACGGGCGCTCGGTTTTCGCCTTGACGCGCAGACCGAAGGCGACGTTTTCGAACACCGACATGTGCCTGAACAGCGCGTAGTGCTGGAAAACAAAACCGACCTTGCGTTCGCGCGCGTGCAGGTGCGTGGCCTCGGCGCCGGCGAATTTGACATGGCCGGCATCCGCCGACTCCATGCCGGCAATGATGCGCAGCAGCGTCGTCTTGCCGCAGCCGGAAGGCCCCAGCAGCGCGACCAGTTCGCCGGTCGGGATGTGCAGGTCGATGTTGTCGAGCGCGACAAAGTTACCAAAACGCTTGCCGACACCGCAGATTTCTATACTCATAATGAATTCAGTGGGGAGTTGAGAGTGAGGCGTGAGGAGTCATGAGTCAGGGCGGGGGGATATTTCTCATCACTCCTCACTCCTTACCCCTCACCGCTTCCGGAGGAAGCGCCGTATCGAGCATTTCCGTTTCCCTGCGCATCTGCCACTCGACCAGCGTCTTGGCGACGAGGGTGACGAGGGCCAACAGCGCCAGCACCGAGGCCGAAGCGAAGGCGCCGATGGCATTGTATTCGTTGTACAGGATCTCGACGTGCAGCGGCAGCGTATTGGTCTCGCCGCGGATATGGCCGGAAACCACCGACACGGCGCCGAACTCGCCCATCGCCCGCGCATTGGCGAGGATGACGCCGTAGAGCAATCCCCACTTGATATTGGGCAGCGTGACGCGCAAGAACATCTTCCAGCCTGACGCCCCCAGCGAAATGGCAGCCTCCTCTTCTTCCCTGCCTTGGGCCTGCATGAGCGGAATCAGCTCGCGGGCGACAAAGGGGAAAGTAATAAACAGGGTGACGATGACCATCCCCGGCAAGGCAAAAACGATTCTGACATCGTGTGCGGAAAGCCATGGCCCGAAGATCCCCTGAGCGCCAAAGATCAACAGGAATACCAGCCCGACGACGACCGGCGAGACGGCAAAGGGCAGATCGATCAGGGTAATCAGCAGGCTCTTGCCACGGAACTCGAATTTGGCAATGGCCCATGCCGCTGCGACGCCGACGATGATATTGAAAGGCAATACGAAGAGCGCAATGAACAGGGTCAGCCCGACGGCATGCAGCGTTTCGGGTTCTTTCAGGGCCCGCAGGTAAGCCGACCAGCCGCCTGCCAGGGCTTCATAAAAGACGGCCAGCAAGGGCAGGGCGAGAAAGAGGAAGAGAAATGCCAGGCCGATGCCAGTCAGCGTCCAGCGCAACCAGCGCGGTTCGGCATTGGCCATGCGTAGTGACGGCGCGCTCATTGACTCGCCCGCTCCGGGCCCTGATGG
>JAYSZS010000351.1:0-3450 GCA_043737935.1 Propionivibrio sp.
CGCTCGTTTATTCAATAAAAACTGCTTTTGCTTCACAATGTCGTCCAAATTTTTTGCCGCCGCCTGGCTGCGATGACTTGTTCGGTGATTCCCTAGGTACTGTTCGATATCCACCCGGTCAATCTGTTCCGGTTTCATGAAGCGATAGGCATACTGTGAGGGGCCGGCGTTGGCCGAGATATAGAAAGTCTTGTTGTCGAACACCGGCTGACCCACGGCCAGCATGTTGTTGGAGAAAACGATGCCGGTCATGAAATTGACCTTGTCCTTCTCCAGGAATTTCTCGACGATTTGCTGGGCGACCTCGGGTTTCTGCTGGTCGTCGTCGACGATCGCTTTGGCGGGCAAACCGCCCAGTTTGCCGTTGAGTTGTTTGACCGCCAGATTGAAGCCGTCACGAATATCGATACCGAGACCGGCGCCGGGGCCGGAGAGCGTGGACAGGAAACCGACTTTCACCGACGTCCGGCTCGCTTCGATCGCATTAACGGAGGTGCCCAGCAGGAGCAGGGTAGCCAGGGCGAAAAGGCATTTCGTAGGGCGCATCGTTTCTCCGGAAAAGTTAATCAGGGTGAAAGGAAGAGACTGTAGCGCACCATGCCGGCAGATAATCCTCCCAATACCGTTAAAATAGCGTGTTGGTAAATCGATAAATTTTCCCCATGAGCACACCGTTTGCATCAACCCGCCGACGCGCCGTTGTCCTGCTTTCCGGTGGCCTTGACTCGGCCACCACGCTGGTCATTGCCCGTGAAGCCGGTTTCGACTGCTACTGTCTTTCCCTTGACTATGGCCAGCGGCATCGCAGCGAACTCGAAGCGGCCGCGCGCGTCGCCAAAGCGCTTGGCGCCAGCGAGCATCGCGTGCTGCTTGTGGCGCTCGGCGAGTTCGGCGGCTCGGCGCTCACCGACAACACCATCGCCGTTCCGGTCGATGGCGTGCAGCCCGGCATTCCCGTTACATACGTACCGGCACGCAATACCATCATGCTTTCGCTGGCACTGGCCTGGGCCGAGGTATTGGGAAGCCGCGATATCTTCGTCGGCGTCAATGCCGTCGACTACTCGGGCTACCCGGATTGCCGGCCGGAGTACATCGCCGCCTTCGAGGTCATGGCCCGACTGGCGACCCGAGTCGGTGTGGAAGGCAAAACATTGAGCATCCACGCCCCATTGATCGCGCTATCCAAGGCGGAAATCATACGACGCGGCAGCACCCTCGGCGTTGATTACGGCATAACGGTTTCCTGCTACCAGGCCGACGAAAGAGGCCGTGCCTGCGGTGTCTGCGATTCCTGCCGGCTTCGCCGGGAGGGCTTTTCCGCGCTTGGCCTGAGCGACCCGATACCCTACGTCATTGGCACCCAAGAGGTGTAGTTTTTGTTGATTTTTGTTGCTCGCAACAGGCTCGCGTTGACAGGCGAATGACCGCTCCCTATAATCCGGCGTTCCCGTTTTTCCGGGTCGGTAGCTCAGTTGGTAGAGCAGCGGACTTTTAATCCGTTGGTCGCGAGTTCGAATCTCGCCCGACCTACCAGCACACTTCAGCAGTCGGCAGTTTGTGCGAAGTCATTATGTGGGGCGTTAGCTCAGCTGGTAGAGCAGCGGACTCTTAATCCGTAGGTCGACAGTTCGAATCTGTCACGCCCTACCACATAAAACTAAAATATCAATCGCTTGGCCATGTTATTCGGGTCGGGCTTTTTGCAGTCTTGATGTGGTCTATCTTCTAACGACGTTTTCTCCACTTCACGCTAGTGTTGCCCGGCGGCAACGAGCGTTACCGAGAAATTCCCGACACTTTCTTTTCCCATGATCTTCGCACTGTTGACCTTTGCCTCGGCGTTCTTGATCGAGGGGCTCGGAACCTGGATTTCAATCATCGGTTTGTCGAGCCTCTTAAGCGCCGATCCCATCATCATTGCATTGGCGGCGGCGCTTGACGTGGGCAAGGTCGTCACCGTTTCCTTTCTGTACAAGCGGTGGAGTACGGCACCCAGGGTACTCAGGTTCTACATGATTCTGGCCACCGCGGTGTTGATGGCCATCACTTCTGCCGGCGCATTCGGGTATCTCTCCGCTGCTTTCCAGGGCGCCATCAAGGATACAAAGCAACAACAAATCCTGGTCACCGCCGCCATGGAGGAGAAGGCGAAGCTGGAGGCGCGCAAGAAGGAGATTGATGGCCAGATAGCCAACCTTCCCTCACACATCGTGCAAGGGCGCCAGAAGCTGATCAGCGCCTTCAAGGGCGAGGCGGACCGCATCAACCTGCGTCTACGGCAATTGGACGCGGAACTGCCTAAAATGCACGCGCAGCAGATCACCATCAACACGCATACGGGACCCATAATCTACATTTCACAGGCATTTAACGTGTCGGTGGAACAGGCGGTCAAGTACGTAATCCTGATCATCATCTTTGTTTTTGACCCGCTCGCGAACGCGCTTCTTGTCGCTGGAAACTTCCTGTGGGAGACGCGTAAAAGAGATTTACCCGAACCGGCAGACGCTTCCGAGCGATCTGACAAGGCAGTTGTTGAAACCCATTCTAGCCGGGTAGCAGCGGTGGCCGGCGTAACGCCCCTCGATTTGGCAAACCCCCTTGATAAAGCATCGATACCCGAGACTGGGTTGCCGCAAAAGACTCGGGGCAAGCTTGCCGATGCGGTGCCTGACGCTACGCCCCTTGACTTGGTCGCCCCGATCCGGGGATCGATTCCCAGGGGCCAGGTCACCGAAGCAAGTGCAGCGCCTCATGCTGTAGTGCAGTCACCAGCGATTCCCCTTGTAACATCGCACAATCTGAGCGAGCCGCCCGCAGTTCAAGCGGCTGAACCCATAAGCCCGGGCCAGGTTGACGCGGCAGTTGCAGGCCCCAACCTGGGGGTGACCACCACCGCGAATGAGCAAATACCCCGTTTCCCGGATCCAGAGCAAGCGATTCGCGAGACAGCGTACTACCTCGCCGAGAAGCGTGCCTTTAAAGATGGCGCACCTGCCGACGACTGGGTTCGGGCTGAGAAAGTGATCGAAAAAGGCGGTCATCCGGTCGGTTGATAGTCACCTCAAGCTGTAGAAGCGGTCTCCGCGTATTGCGCCACTTGGGGATGATGCCGAATTCGCTGCCACGATCGATCCCGGCTAACGACCCCCTACCGACGTGCTGGTTTCCAAGTTCCATCCTGCAGGCGGCACTTCGGCCTTCTGCCAGATCAGCCCCCTTTCTTACTTATCCTGACCGCATGAGCATCATTTTGCGTTGCTTCGCCCGCCCGCGTTTCAACCCGGCGCACCTCGCTACAGCGCCCCGGAGCGGCGTCTTTCCCGGCAATCAGGGGCAGCAGTGCGGGCTGCAATTCCTTGAGAATCTGTACCGGCAGTGCCGAGGTGAAGTCGTAACCGGCGGCTTTCGCCCCCGGAACAAAAGCCGTGACGACACCGTAGAAGC
>JAYSZS010000352.1:0-8012 GCA_043737935.1 Propionivibrio sp.
TCTTAATTGATTGGGTGCGGGGCGAGCATTCCATTGAGATATTTCGGGTAGCTTCATGAGCTTAAATCAACAAGCCGTCACTAGCAGGGATGATCAGGCTTGCGAAGAGTTTCTGGTGATCTGTCTGTGCGCCGAATGGTGTGGTACCTGCCGTGATTACAAGGCGGGTTTCAATGCGCTGGCGGCTCAGTTTCCGGGTGCCCGATTTCGCTGGCTTGATATTGAAGAGCATGCCGACGAAATGGGTGACCTGGACATCGAGAATTTTCCGACATTGTTCGTTCAGCGCCGGCAGTGGGTGCTTTTCTTCGGAACGATGCTGCCCTATCTGAACTATTTGCGCAGGATGATCGAAACCTTCCAAGAGCAGACGGCGGAGCAAAGTCGGGATTACGCGCTGTCCAGTCCGGAGCGGCGTGACTGGCAGGAGAATCAGGATCTCGCTCGCCTGGGAACGATCCAGGACCGGCATTAACAACTGCCAGGAGCAGGGCTGCTCCGAGGTACTGGAATCAAGCCGGCATGTCAGGAGTATGTTGAACCAAAACAGGAACAATCCGGCGCAAACCCGCACCATGGCGTGAACACAGAAAGATAAGGACGCGCGGGGATTAGCGGCATCTTTTGCGCCCCCCACGACGCGCTTGTTCACGACGTAGGATTTTCTGCGCCGTCCTGTCAAGTTCAACCGGGTGGGCCGCTTCGAGTGCGCTCAAACGCTCGGTCAGCTCTTTGAGTGTTGGTGGAAAGCTTGCACCCTTGCAGGAAAAAACAATTATGTTCTCGCCCTCATCCGCTTCGACGACGAGTGTTTTACCGTAAAACGAATCGTCGATTCTGGCGATATGGCTGCTGCAGGCGGGGTCATCGGCACACAAGTTTACGACGAATATTCCCCTAGTGCGCAAGGCGGCCTGGCAGTGATCGTAAAAAGTCGCAGTGCATAATTGCCCCGGTTGCCCGCCGCTATCGAATCCATCGATCAGGAGGACATCGAATGATTCTAATTCACCGCGCATGAATTCTGCGCCATCGGCACAGATAATCCGGAAATGGCTGCCGTCCTCGGGTATGGCGAACTCCTTGCGTAGCGCGATCACTTCGCGGGAGATTTCAATTGCGGTGAAGTCGCTGTCGGGTAGCTTGAGGCGACAGTACTTGGCCAGCGATCCTCCGCCAAGGCCGATCATGGCGATACGTTCAGGCTTTGGCTGAAAAAGCAGGAATCCCATCATGGTGCGCGTATAGTCCAGTACCAGTCGTGCCGGATCGGCTTTGAGCATGCGACTCTGGATTGTCGGAAACCTAAAGTGGAGCGACAGTTCTCCCTTTTCTTCGCTTACAAGAGGTGTTTCAGTCACGTTCTTGTCATCTAAATCTTTGATCATTGGAATATTATCGCAGTCTTAGTGCTCCAATTTCAGCTTTATTCCGGTTATATTGACCGCTTCAAATGTCTGTCAGTGTTTTTGATGCGCCGTTTTATTCTGCCTGCGCTTTATACTGACTTTGTTCTTACCCCTTCATTGAGTACAACTATGGATGCCATCAACAATCCCGCAGAAGCCTCTCCCAGCATTGCACCCGAAGACCTGAACGCAGCGATCAATCTGCGCCTCGCGCTGCTCGGTCTGCCGCTTGCCACCGGCGCCGATGGCGCGTCGTTGACCGGCCTGATGGCGCCCATCCTCGCACGCCAGAGGGAGCAGAGCCGTCGGCTTAGCGATCGGCTGTGCCCGACCGATACGCGGATCCAGAATTTTCTCAAGGTGTATCTGGCGGATGTCGGCCCGGCACCCCATTTGCCGGGCCGTACCTTGGTACTCGATCAGCCCGGTCTGGCGCGCGGCCTGTCGCTGCCGGCCCACGGCGACTTTTTCAAGTCGCCTCTGCTGAGCAGCTATCGTTTGCGTAACGGCGTGCTGCACAATCCGGCCAGTGATCGTCGCACCACCGCGGGAGTTTTTCACCTCGTTGAAGGCGGTTTGCCGATCCCCGACGACAAGCTGGCCGTGCCGAAGCTGGCATTTTCCCGGTTGCTTGCCTTGGCGTTCACTCCGCCGGATGAATCGCTGCAGCTGCCCTTTGCTGCCTGCGAGGTGGTACCGGCCAGGTGTTTCGTCTCATTGCTGCTGCGCCCTCTGGTGGTCCCTGCCGTTCCCGGCTTTACTTCGGAGAAGCGCTTGGAAACTCGCTTTTTTGTTCCTGGGGCGCTGGTGGCCAATCTTGATTTCGTCGAAAGTATTTTTGGCAATGCCGGCGATCCTTATTTGCCGGAAAACGATGCATCGCTCGACCCCGATAGCTGGACCGGGCACACCGGTTGCGTGATTCTGGCGCCGCACCTGACGCATGTGCCCAAGCACCTGCTCGGTCTTCCACACTGGGATGCCGCGACACCGCTGCAACGCCGCGATGGTATGTGCTACAAGAGCGAAACCGAGCTGTATAACGGGGGAAGCGCATTCAAGTTGTGCGCGCGTGATGCGCGCGGGGTGATTGTGACGATCATCGCTGACAATTATTTCGGTTACTGCAAGAAGGAAGTGAAGACGCAGATTAGCTATTCGGCGAATCTCTTCGGCTCAGCCGAGGAAGAACATTCCGGCGGGGCACTGGTTTTTCCGAGTTACAACGAGGGGCTGGAGTACACCGATCTGACGGCGGGCGATAATTACTCTCTGCAGGAGGTGCTGGCGCGCGATTCCGAACGTTTTGCTCTCCAGCCCGAAGGGCATGTGCTTGATCGTACGCACTCGCACATCGTTTTGGTGCCGGAGAAATCGACATTCAGTCTGCGTTCGCAAAACGTCTCGTGGACGACGCCTGACGGCAAGACATCCTCGATCAGGCTGCAGGCGGGTAAAGCCTACCTGGGGCCCAACGGCTACCGGATGCATATGGAGCCATTGAGTGCCAATCCTCGTCTTTGGAACCTGGTCGGAACATCAGCAGAAGTGACGGTTTGCCACAAGCCCGCTACCGTTTCCGGCGGGGGCAAATCGGAGATATCCAAGGCGATTTCGGATGCGATTCTCGTTGGTTATGTTTATGTGGCCGACCTTGATAAGGATATGGATGCGGTTGCCACCATTCTTGCTCGCGATTTTTCCGAACGCTTCAGTGAGCCCGAGAAGTGCGGTGTCGATCATCGCCTGATCCTGAGCAGCGAACGCTCGATGGGTAGCGTCATCAAGCTGCTGACACCGTCCAGCCGCGATTACAACGAGGATTACAACACTTGGCTGCGCGCCATACCGCAACACGTCAAGGAGCTGGTCTTTGTGGTCAAGCGCTTCCATCGGGCTGAGTGGGGCGACGACTGGCGAAGCCACTATTCGGTCGACCTGATCAACGGTCGTCCGGGATATGCGCTGAAACTCAGAGGGAGCACACTGATTGTCAATACCTTGCGTGTCGGTTTCGAGAAAGATGGTTCCTGGCGCGTTTTCGGTTTGCGTCATGACTTCCATCCGGCCATTAAGGTGCAGACCGAAGACGACATCACGGCCAGCGTGGTCGCTCCGGCCGGGCTGGTTGCCGGAGAGCCAGGGGCGTTGTCCCGGAAATTTGTGCAAAACTGCGAGCGTCGTCTGTTCCAGAGACCGGATGACGCCATTCACCGCGGCTATGATCGCCAGGCTGAAGCCGATATTGCGACGCCCGGTACCTTTATTTCCAACTTCGAGCCGCTTGAAGGTGCAGATGCGCGTGAGCTGGTCGATGATTCGATTGGTTTCAGTGCCTTTACCACACCCATGCAGCAATTGATTCAGGCCGCAGCCGAGGCACCCGAGGGTTCGTCGCCGAAGTATTTCGTTTCATCGGCACACTCGCGCCTGGTCGACGGCAAGCCGACGAAGAACCCTCGTTATCTCCAGTTGCGTCCCGATATTGCGTGCCCGCAAGACACAGTCACCGCCGACCTGGCAATGCGCCTGTTTCGCCGGCAGTCAAGCGCCGAGCCGCTTATTACTCCGGTGCATGTGGTCGCTGCCGGACGGCGCAACAACCCTCCCGATGAGGGTATCCAACCGCTTTGTCCGTACAACCCGCTGCACTACATGGAGTTGCCCGAACTGTTTATGGAGTTCATCAGCTCGATGACCGGAAAGTCGCCGTCAACGACGGGTGCCGGTTCCGAAGGCGCGCTGACCAAGGCGCCGTTCAATGCGCTCCCGGCGATCATTGACCTGAATGCCGCCTTCGTCTCGTACGCGCTCACGGGTAATGACGGTTGGGTGTCCTGCGCCGGTTATGTCGGGCCGAACGTACGCGTCGATCACGACGTCAGTCTGCTAGTGCCCGAGGTTTTTTCACGCATGAGCCCGAACGAGCGCAGCGCGCAAAACCTGATCGCCAGTGGCGCGCTGGAGCGCGTTGCCGATTTCGATCACGGCGGCCAGCCCGTTCTCTCCAGCCGGCTCGGCTACCGGATGACGGCACGTTTTGCCAGCACTTTCTTTGGCCGAATTTTTCTGCATCCCCATGCAGTGTTTACCGATGAAATGTTGCGCCCCGAGCTACAGGACATGGACATTTTTGCCGATGGGGTAGCCAATATCGTCGCGACGCATCAGCGCGTTGCCGAAAGCTATTTTACCGATGGCAGTATTTCGATGGCCTGCCCACCGTTAAGAGCCTTGCTTGAAATCATGGCGCATGGACGAACCGAACAAGGCTATGGGCTGGAGTCGCCGGAGTTGCGTTCGCTATTCACTCGCGAAAGCGTGCTCGCCAGTGATTGGTACGCAGCCCGTCTGGATACCAAGCAGCGCAGTGACGAGGCTCGCCTGAAGCGAGCTGTGGCATCGCTTTACGAGTTTCTCGACAACCCCGACAATGCCGGGGTGGCGAATCGTCTGGGGCTTGCGGCGCGTCGCGAACAGGCTCAGGGCGAGCGGGTCCGCGTCGGCTCTGCGGAGTATCGTGCCGGTCTGGTCGGCACCCTCGGCCTGCAAGCGCTCGGTGACGCTGGTTGATCATTGAGTGCTGATAGGCTGTGAATTAATGCTTTAACCCCCACCGCAGAGGCGCAAAGTGGCAAAGGTGTCGTTAAGAATGCTTTACAAGCCATGGGTTAGCTTTGTGCTTTCTTGGCACCTTTGCGTCTTTGCGGTGGATTTTTGATTTTTCCACAGTCTCTAAGTTTGGGCTGTCGGGAGGGGAGGGCTCCGATTCCAAGCCTCTCCAGCAGGACGACCATGAGCCTGTCGGGACTTTTTTTTCATTGCGCGCTGGTTATGGCCGTCTCTGCTTCGGCCGATGAGGGACCGTCAGCACTATCCGCTTCCTCCGGCTCCAAGCCGGGCGATTGTGTCATGTTCCGCGAAGGTGGCGTTGGCTTGGTTTTCAAGACGCCGACCTACTGGCTCAAAGGTTCGATTGCCGATGTTAGGCACGAGCGCCGGTTGGCGGGTCGTTGCCCGAAAATCGGCAAACAGGTATCGGCCTACACGCGCGAGGACTGGGTGCGAATTGCGGCGGCTACGCCTTGTGTCGATAACGATGCCGATGTCGGTGAAGTGGCCGTGCTGCGCATCCGTTTAGCCGTCGAGGAATGGGAAACGCCGTGGTCGAATCAACATGGAACCGCCGGCTGGCTGTTTCGTGGCTACTTTCTCGACCAAGCTTTGAAAAAGGGTGAGTTGATCGATATGGACGCGAAATGGCTGGAGCGTTGCGAACCTCGTCCGTATGCACGTAATGTGCTGCCATCAAGCAGTTATGGGCAAAGCATGAGCCAAATGTCTTTCAGAGAAGTCCGGCTGAATGACAAAAATTACTTGTTGTGCTGACAATCAACGGTAAATAGACCGCTGGCGAAGGGCCAAGCCACCAATCATTCGCACGACTATTTATCGGCTTTGGTGCTCGTTTTATCTGTAAAGGTCAGCGCAGCGGCTTGTTTCTCCATCGCCTCTTGCATTTGCGTCTGTATCTGCTGCATCAGCGCCCAGGGCCACATGGCGGACTGCATAGGGTCGGCGGCACTGTCAGAGGCGTCGGTTTTAGCGGGCGCCTTGGCAAACGGGAGTGTCGAAGCCATAACCTGATCCGGCTTGATATTGCTGATCTGACGGACGGCACTGAGCGTGGAGCATTGCACCTCAAGCGTCTTGATGGTCATCTGCAGCATCGACAGGTTCAGCTTCAGCCAGCTTTCAACTGTCTTGAGATCGACCAGCCTTTTTTCAAGTTCGTCAACGTCTAAAGTCGGGGTAACCATTCCTGGCAGCGAAAAGCCTATTTTTTCCCAGAAGCTTTGGGCGAAGTCCATAGGGTTGTTTGAATCAGTGCTGTTTGCCATGTCGTAACTCCAATCCTCGTAATGAATTTATTTTTAAAGTAAAACTTTATTGCTTGATGTTCCTGACACCATGAATGGCTACAGGAAAGCTATAATAACCTTATTTTCATTGGCCACCATGGTCAAACTGCTTGTTATCGAAATTCACGCCCTGATCAGGGTGAACTTCCCGGCCTGAAGACGCCTTCATCAGTGCAAACTGGAATTGTCGCCCGTCGCCAGCACGGGCCGAAGGCTAACGAGGGTTGAAATTAGCGCCGGTAGCAGTAAAGCCGGGTTCGCCTTGCATCGTCAATCTCGACAACGCTGCTGGCCGCAACCTCTGGAATGGGGAAGCTGTTGCTGATAAACAGGCTTCCCGAGGGCATCTCAAGCTTGACCTTTTCCCATAGCGCTGGCATCGGGGTTGGGGAGAGAAAGGCGTAGACGACATCGTACTCCGTGAGGCTGGTGCGCCAGAGGTCTCCCCAGCGCCACTTGCAGTTAGGCAGACCGGCGGTGAGCAAATAGCCGGCCAGCCAGGTGGCGGGGGCATTTTCGATCCCACTGAGTTGTGCCTCCGGTAGCGCTTTGGCCAGTGGGCGAAGGACGCTGCCGATGCCCGCCCCGAGGTCGAGAAAGCGCTTGCCCGGACGCTCTGACATGAGTTCTGTAAGGGCGGCTGCCGTATCCTTGCTGGATAGGTAAAGCGGTATCTGGCCAGTCACTGCACCCCGATAAACAAGCAGCAGCAGGATAAAAGCCAGCAAAAACCAGCCTGGGTCAATCGACAGCGCGGCAAAAGCCCAGGCTAGAGGGGCGAACAGCATATGGATCAGCCGCCACCACCAGGGTTGGCCTGTGAGGCTGGCCAGCAACAGGGCAACTGCACCGATGGCCAGCGCGGTTGCCGGCCACGGCAGGGTTTCATTACGCATGACGAAGAATGGCCAGGCCAGTGACAGCACCGTAAATGCGGCGGCGCACTGCAAGGTCAGTTGGCGTAGATGCGCACAGGTCTGCGGGATCGCTTGCTGATCGGCGCCAGTTACGGATTCAGGGGGAGGGCAGACATAATTTCTTGCTCCTAAGTTGTATTTGTATTCGTTGCCATGCCGACGCATTTAAAATCCAATCGTAAAGGTATCCAATATTATAATTGTCGGCATGATTTCTGCTACAATGTTGCCCGATCTGAAAAAAACCGTTTGACAATCCTTGCTTGGCGCGTCAAGATTTCTGGTTGAGTTGGAGGGATACCCAAGCGGTCAACGGGATCAGACTGTAAATCTGACGGCTCTGCCTTCGAAGGTTCAAATCCTTCTCCCTCCACCAAAATGCCGTTGAATGTGATTTTGACTGGTTGTGCTGCGGGTAAATGGTTGCGCGGGTGTAGCTCAATGGTAGAGCTGAAGCCTTCCAAGCTTAAGACGAGGGTTCGATTCCCTTCACCCGCTCCACGTTGCGTCTGGAGATTTGATTTGTGTTGCAAGCAGGATGCCCATGTAGCTCAGTGGTAGAGCACTCCCTTGGTAAGGGAGAGGCCGGCAGTTCAATCCTGCCCATGGGCACCAAGGTTTTTGGTTTGAAGGTTTTTTCAACATTTAACGTTTAGAGGTACCGGCAATGGCTAAGGCAAAATTTGAACGGACGAAGCCGCACGTAAACGTCGGCACGATTGGTCACGTAGACCACGGCAAGACCACGTTGACGGCGGCGATCA
>JAYSZS010000353.1:0-7963 GCA_043737935.1 Propionivibrio sp.
GCTCGTTTATTCGATAAAAACTGCTTTTGCTTCACAATGTCGTCCAAATTTTTTGCCGCCGCCTGGCTGCGATGACTTGTTCGGTGATTCCCTAAAGGTTCGCCCGTTACTTGTGTGATTATCGGCGAGAACATCTCGAAGTCGTTTGCGTAGTGCGAAAGGACTCTATCGAGATCGTGAACATTCCATGAATCTATCCAGTCCGAAGCGAAATGCTCGGCAAATGCTTTGTCTATCATTGTTTGTCTCCAAGGCAATAAATGAATGGCAAGGCGGCGGACTGCGATGTGCACCAACGTGAAAAGTACGACATTATTTGTCTGATCATGAGCCCGAACGAATCCCGTGGGTAGTGCCGGGAGATTACCGGCGATGCTTCCTGGATTCCGGCTTGCCGGAATGAGCGAATCCTTGCTTCGGGCCGGGCGTAGAACTTAATTGCCAAACATGCACGGTTTAGCGGCTATCCGGCGATCAGCACCGAAAGCCCGCGCTCCAGCAGCGCCGGGTCGCCGAGGTTGAGCTCAACCAGACGGCGCAAATGTGTCACGCTGTCGATGTCGATGCTGATGCACAGCAGGCCAGCCTGGGGCCCCTCGGCATGGGTGACCCTAATCTGCATGCTAATTCGATCGCTCGCTTCGCTTTCATTGAGTTGAACGTGCAGCATGCCGCTCGCGCCATCGCTGATGGGCGCGCTGACCGGCAGGCGGATCAAGGCGCCTTTTAGCGAAAGATCGAGGACAACAACTTCAAGGCTGCGCTCGCCGAAAACAAGTTGGGCTGGCGCGTGGAAAGCGATGCGGGTGTGCTGACGGCGCTCGTCGGTCATGGTCGTTCCTGTAAAGTATTACTTGCCCTGCATGTTACCCCAAAGCAGCTTGTGCAGTTGTACCTGGAAACGAACCGGCAGCCGATCGGCGAGTATCCACTCGGCGAGCGTTCGCGCTTCGAGCGTCTCCTGCACCGGTGAGAAAAGCAGCGGGCAAAGCGCATCGAGCCGGCGCTCGATTACGGTGTGGCGTGCCCATTCGTAGTCGGCACGATCCTTAAGCACGAACTTCAGCTCATCACGCGGAGTAAGCTGATCGAGATTCTGCCAGTGGTTTTTGCCGGATTCGCCTGAGCCGGGCGCCTTGAGATCGACAACCCGGCTGACGCGTGGGTCGACACTGGCAATATCGAGGGCGCCGGAGGTTTCGAGCGAGACAGCGTAGCCGGCGTCGCACAGCGCGGTGAGCAACGCCATACAGTGCTTCTGGGCGAGCGGTTCGCCACCGGTAACGCAGACCTGTAGCGCCTGGTAGCCGGCAACTTCGTCGAGAATCCGCGGCAGCGTCATGCGCCGACCACCAGAGAAGGCGTACTCGGTGTCGCACCAGACACAGCGCAACGGGCAGCCGGTGAGGCGAACGAAGACAGTTGGCAGACCAACGCGCGAGCTTTCGCCCTGTATGGAAAAGAAAATCTCGCTGATCGTCAGCGCCGGAGGTCTGCTGCGGCCTGTCACCCGGCTACTTCTTCAGGCGTTGCTTCGCGGTGGTCGCTGCCGGGCTTTCCGGGTATTTGACGAGCACGCTTTCCAGCGTGCTTTTGGCGCCCTTGGCATCGCCGAGTTCCTGCTGGCAGGTGGCCATGTTGATCATTGCATCCGGCGCTTTCGGGTGCTGCGGCCACTTGTTGACGACGGCCCTGTACGCATCGATCGACTTCTTGCAATCACGCAGCGAGTAATGCGCATTGCCGAGCCAGTATTGTGCATTCGGCGTCAGTGTGCTGTCCGGTTGTTCTTTGACAAAGGCCTCAAAAGCGCCAGCAGCTTCCTTGATCTTGTTGGCCTTGAAAAAGTTGAGCGCGACTTCGTATTCACGCGCTTCGGCGGCCGGGTCGCTGGCGGCCTTCTTGCCGGGAACCGTCGCCGGTTTGGCCTCGTCTCCCGTTTTGCTCTCAGCGGCGGCCGACTGCGGCTCGAGTTTGCGCAGGCGACCATCGAGGTCGATGTAGAAGTCCTGCTGCCGCTTCTTGGCCGATTCCAGTTCGAAGTTCAGCGTTTCGACCAGGCCGCGTAACTTGGCGTTCTCTTCGCGCAGTGCCTGAATCTGGTTGACCAGCTCGAATTGAGCTTTCGACAGCGTATCGAGACGTTCATTGCTCTTGATCGACAGATCCTTGATCTGCCGCCGCGCTTCCTCGTCGTCGAACATGCCGGCCTGCGCTTGCGGCACCCCGAACAAGGCAAGCAGCAAGGCCAATGCTGACAAACCCGATGTCAAACCCCTTAACCGGCCCGATGCAAGCCCCGATGAAAACCCCGAAGCGAATCGCCAGTGGTGCCCCGACATCCTAGAACTCGCCGGTGTAAAGCATGTCGCCGCGACGGTTCTCGGCCCAGGCGGCTTCGTTCTGGCCTTCGTTCTTTGGCTTTTCTTCGCCCAGGCTGACCGATTCAACCTGGTCTTCGCGTGCGCCGAGCAGGGTCAGCATCTTCTTGATCGCATCAGCACGTTTCTGGCCGAGCGCGAGGTTGTATTCGCGGCTGCCGCGGTCATCGGTGTTGCCCTGGATCAACATCTTGAACTGGCGATTGTCGGCAAGGAACTTGGCGTGGGCGGTGACCAGATCCTTGTATTCCTCCCTGACCTCATATTTGTCATAGTCGAAATAAACGCTGCGCTTGGAGAGTATGCTTTTCGGATCGGTGAGTACCGTCGGCAGACTGCGTCCATCGACGCCGCCGGCCGTCACCGTGGACACGCCGCCGCCACGCGTTTCAACCGGAGCGCCGCCTTGCTCGGAGGTATCGGGCGTTGAACTGCAAGCGGCGATCAAAAAAGCGAAAAGGGCGGGGATGATGAGTTGTTTCATGGTGTTTCTCCTGCGTCAAGATTCTAAAATATGCCCGGAACCCGTTCAGGGGCTTAAACGATTATCGGGTAAATGGGCCCCACGCTGGCTCGCGCACATCGCCGGCCGGGATGGAAAGTCGTTGTTTGATGCGGCCGTCGATTGAAACGGCAGAAAGAACGCCGCGTCCGCCGATCTCGGTGGCAATCAGGATCATGCGGCCATTTGGCGCGAAGCTCGGCGATTCATCCTTATTCGAGTCGGTAAGGATTTGGACCTGCTTGCTGGCCAGATCCATGACCGCCAGACGAAAACCGCTCTCGCGCCGGCTGATAAAGGCCATTGACTTGCCATCCGGGGAAAGGCGCGGCGATACGTTGTAGCTGCCTTCAAAGGTGATGCGCTGGGCATCGCCGCCATTGATGCCGCTGCGGTAAATCTGCGGGCTGCCGCCGCGATCCGAGGTGAAATAGATCGACTGACCATCCGGGGAGAAGAAAGGCTCGGTGTTGATTCCGGATGAAGTGGTCAGGCGCTGCACGCCGGAGCCGTCGGCATTGACCGCGAAGATCTGCGAGCCGCCCTCCTTGGACAGCACAACAGCCAGCTTGCGCCCGTCGGGCGACCACGACGGCGCCGAATTGGAACCCTTGAAGTTGGCGACGACGATACGTTGGCCGCTGGCCAGCGAATGCACATAAACCACCGGCTTCTTGTTTTCAAACGAGACGTAGGCCAGACGGCTGCCATCGGGCGACCAGACGGGCGAAATGATCGGTTCCTTCGACTTCAGCGCAACCTGCGCGTTTTGCCCGTCGGCATCGGCAATTTGTAACTCGAAGCGGTTGGCGCCCGACTTCACCACATAGGCAATGCGCGTTGAAAATATGCCGGGTTCGCCGATCAGCTTTTCATAAATGACGTCGGCAATACGATGGCCGGCGGCGCGCAGCATCGGCGTCGAGGCAACAAAGGCGGCTCCGCCGAGCGAGCTTTGCTTATTGATATCGTAAAGACGGAAGCGGGCTTCCTGACGACCGTCGCCGCTTGGGCCGATGCTGCCGGCCGCCAGCGCGTCAGCGCCACGGTTCTTCCAGTCGCCATAGGACGGGCTGGACGATTCGGTCATCGCGATACCGCTGGGGTCGACCAGCTTGAACAGACCGCTACGTTCGAGATCGCTGCGGATAACCGAAGTCAGTGCCCGCGAACTGGCTGGATCGCCGCCAAAGTCGGCTATGACCAGCGGAATCCGGTTGGCGCCGGCGCCGGTAATTTCAATCGTCAGTTCGGCGCGGGCGGGTGCTTGCAGCAGCGCCAGGGCGCCCAAAGCAATCAGGCACAGGCCGTGCAGTATGAGCAAGGGTCGACGCATGGTGCACAGGCATCCGTTAAACAATTCGCGATTATATCCCTTTGGGGTGCGCTGCGTTTGTAACGGAAAGTAATAATGCATCAGGACGGGCTCTTGCCTACTCGTCTAGCGGTCGGTAAGGAATCTTCAATTCACGCACAAAGAGTCCGGGATCGTCGGGTTTGGGGAGTGGCGAGGATTTCAGGATGGCACGTTCGATGGCCGCATCAAGCGTCTGATTGCCGCTTGATTTACGAACCTTGACGCTCAGCACTTCACCCGAGGGAAGCTGGGTGACTTCAAAAATGGCTTCCGGGTTGCCCTGAATCCCGGGCGGCAGGACGATATTGCCGCGAATCTTGACGCGCACCTTGGCCGCGTAGTCGGCCAGCCCCCGCGCGCGGCCTGCCGAGGCCTGCTCGGACTTGAGCTGGGCCAGCAGGTTGGCCTCGGCTTCGGCGCGGGCGCGCTGATTCTGCGCCGTCTTCTGTTGTTGAATCTGCTTCTGTTCACGCTTGAGTTCGTCGTCAAAGCTTGGCCGACGATCCGGATCGGGCTTTTTCGGTTCCGGCTCAACCTTGGGAATAGGCTTTGGCTCTGTCTTTGGCTCAGGCTTCGGCTTGGGCTCTGACTTGGGCTCTGGCTTTTTCGCATCTTCCTTTTTTGGTTTCTTGTCTTCCTTGATGGCGATGTCCGGCTTGATCGTCGGCGCCGGCTCGGCTCGGGGGACGGGTTTAGGTTCCGGTCTGGGTTCAGGCCTGGGTTCAGGTTTTGCTACGGGTGGCGGTTCAGCGACCGGCTCGCGTTTGGCTACGGGCGCCGTTGCCGGCGCCGCACGCCAGACCTCAACCTCGACCGAGGAGGGTGGCCGGCTCTTCCACTGCACACCAAGAAACAGGGCGGCGATGAGCAGCAGGTGAACGGCTGCCGAGAGGACCAGCGAGGTGACGTTCGACTCTTCGGGCGACGGCTGGTGTGAGGCGAATTCCACGGCATCGTCTTTCACGCGCGGGCCTTACTTGCCAGTGGGCTGGACGAGCAGGCCGATGCGCTTGACCTGCTGGCGCTGAAGTTCGTCCATGACCGCGAGAACCGCTTCGTACTTGACATTCTTGTCGCCGACGATGAGCACCGGTTGTTCCGGGTTCTTGCGCTGGGCATCGTTAATCGCCTGCGCCAACTCGCTGCGGCTCAGGTTGCGCCCCTCGGATTTGCCCGGTGCGCTCAACGTCAGCGACTGATCGGCGCGGATATTGACCTGCAGCGCCTCGGCCGGAACCTGAGTGGCCTTGCCGACCGAAGGCACGTCAATGCTGGCGGTGGTCATCATCGGTGCGGTCACCATGAAGATGACGAGCAGCACCAGCATGACATCGATGTAGGGGACGACGTTGATTTCGTTTTTAAGGCGACGTGGGCGCATGGATTCTGTGAGGAGTGAGGAGGGAGGAGTGAGGAGGGAGGAGTGAGGAGTGAGGAGGGAGGTCTGGGAGGCGTGAAGTTTTTACTCCCGACCCCTCACTTCTCTCTGAATTTAGCTCATCTCATCTGCCGTTGCAGGATGTTGGAAAACTCTTCCATGAACGATTCGAAACGGGTTGACAGGCGGTCGATCTCGTGCGCGAAGCGGTTGTAGGCGACCACTGCCGGAATCGCCGCAAAGAGTCCAATGGCCGTGGCGACGAGTGCCTCGGCAATGCCCGGTGCGACGGCGGAAAGCGTCGCCTGCCCGACGTTGGCCAGGCCACGAAAGGAATGCATGATGCCCCACACCGTACCGAACAGGCCGACGTAAGGGCTGACCGAGCCGACCGAGGCGAGGAAGGCGAGATGCGCGTCGATGCTGTCGACTTCGCGCTGATAGGTAGCGCGCATGGCGCGTCGAGAACCGTCGATCACGTCTTTCGGATCGAGGTTTTTCTGGCTGCGCAACTTGGTGAATTCGCGGAATCCGGATTCGAAGATGCGCTCCATACTGCCCGTTCCATGCCGGTTATTGACGGCGCTCTGGTACAGGCTGTTGAGATCGCCGCCGCTCCAGAAGTCACGTTCGAATTGCTCGGTTTGCGCACGTGCTTTCTTCACGGTGAACCATTTGCGGAAAATGTAGTACCACGACATGAAGGAAACACCGACGAGCAGCAGCATGACGGCCTGCACAACGGCACTGGCGTTGAGGATCAGATGCAGAATGGATAGATCTTGCGAAACGTTCATTGCAGGGTTTCCAGTTTGGTGCGCAATAGAGCGGGTATTGAAGTGACCTTCATCAGGGCGGAGTTTACACAAACGATCTGAATCTTGCCGCTCAGGAGTTCAGTCCAGCCGCCCTCATGGGACGGGTTGACCCATTGAATGTGCTGGCGAAAGAATATCTGGGAGCGGGAAATTTTTTCGACTTCGAGGCTGACCGATAGCAGTTCATCGAGCCGTGCCGGTTTAAGGAACTCAAGATTTACGCTACGCACGACAAAGGCAATGCTCGGTTCGCGCAGTAGATCGCCCTGGTCATGACCGATCTCGCGCAGCCATTCGCTGCGGCAGCGTTCTAGAAATTTCAGGTAGTTGGCGTAATAAACCACTCCACCGGCGTTGGTATCTTCGTAATAGATGCGAACGGGGATGGTGAAGGCGTTGGGCTTCTGTTCGTGCTTCATGATTAATTTTAATGCAGTGTCGAGAAAAATGTAACATCTCAAAAAACCGTGGCAAGGTCTGGCAATTGGTCTGGTATCAGAATTCTGTCCGAGTAACCGTCCTGGTCTTCGTCGACATACAAACCGTTGTGTTCTTCCTGTAGTACGGCATTAATTCTTAAAGGCTCAGAATAGCTTGACCTTGATATTCAGGGTCTGGATCCGGTAGGCGATCTGGCGCGGAGTCATGCCGAGAATGCGCGCGGCCTTGGCCTGCAACCAGCCGGCCTGTTCCCGTGCGTGAGACGCGTTCCTTTTTACGAGAGATTCGGGTCGTCAAAGTCGGCCTTCGGGTTCCGGCTGCAAGCGATTCTGTGCAATTTGCCGACTGCGCGCCGCCGACGATTTGTGCCACCCTGCTCGACGAAGGGGTTTATCTGGGTTCGGTACGGACCAAGTGCCGTCTGCTGGCCAGCGACGGACAATTGCGCGAACGTCGCCACCAGCTCACCCACCCGGCCTACACTAGGCCCGAACCACTGGCGACCGGCCCCAATGAAGTCTGGAGTTGGGACATCACGAAGATCAAAGGGTCGATCAAATGGATCTGCTTTCATCTTTACGTGATCCTCGACCTCTTCAGCCGCTATGAGGTCGGCTGGATGATCGCTCCCGACAAGGGCGCTGAACTGGCTGAGCAGTTGATCGCCGATACCCTGGCTAAAGAGGGTATTGCGCCGGGAACGCTCACCCTGCATGCCGACCGTGGCACCCGCATGCGATTCAAGGTCATGGCGCAGTTGCTGTGCATCTCGAGGTCAGCAAGTCCCCCAACCGCCCTTATGTCTCTGACGACAATCCCTTCTCGGAGGCGCAGTTCAAGACGCTGAAATATCGCCATTCCGGAATCGGTTTCATGACGCCCGCCGTCGTCCATCAAAACCAGGACAAAGCGCTGTTCAAGAAATGAACCGAGACTCTGGAGGCTGCATTTCTCGCTAATCCTCAACGATACAAGGGCAAGAGCCCTAAACCTCCCAAGCTCAAGCTGCCCATCGCCGCCTGGATCAACCCTCCCAAACAGGAGTCCGCCTTCAAGAAAACACTCGTTCCTTGAACACTAAATTAA
>JAYSZS010000354.1:0-16938 GCA_043737935.1 Propionivibrio sp.
CAGGGCCCCCAGCCGCTTGGCCCGTATCTCGTTCTGCATCAAGGCCTTAAAACAATTGAATTAACCGAGGGCAATCCGGTAGCTACTGTCGGTCGGAGCCCGTCAAACGACTTGGTATTGATGGATATTCACGTTTCCCGAAATCATTGCCGCATCGAAAGACAGGATGGATGCATTTTGTTATCCGACGCGAGTACCAATGGCACCTGTATCATGACGGATGAAGGCGTGGAGTTTCTGGTCAAGAAGGACTCTTTTTCTCTAAAAGGCAAGGGCATGCTGTTTTTCGGGCGCCTGTGCAATGGCGAACGGCGCGGCGGTGTCAGATTCGAGGCGTACTGAAGACTTCGCGCTGCAAGAAAACATCGCTACCTCAATAAAAAAGGGCCGGTTTCACGCTGGCCTTTGCTTTTCCGGCCTGATTCGGAAACACGCACGCTGGAGAATCCCGCGCAATGAGCTACACCGCTGAATCCATTTCCGTTCTCAAGGGACTGGAGCCCGTTCGCCATCGTCCCGGAATGTACACCCGTACCGACTGCCCTTTGCACATCATCCAGGAAGCCATCGACAACGCCGCTGACGAAGCGCTCGGCGGCTACTGCAAGCACATTCTGGTCACCCTGCATGCCGACGCTTCGGTATCGATCCACGATGACGGGCGCGGTATCCCGGTCGAGATGCACCCGGTCGAGAAGGTGCCGACGGTCGAGGTGGTGTTCACCCAGTTGCATGCCGGCGCCAAATTCGACAAGGCCGATGGCCACTCGGCTTACCGCTTTTCGGGTGGCCTGCACGGCGTCGGCGTTTCGGTGACCAACGCCCTATCCACTCGCCTTGAAGTCGAGGTCACGCGCGACGGCGGGCGCCACCAGATTGCCTTCTCCGGCGGCGTCGTGATCGAAGCGCTGCAACGCCTCGGCGATGCGCCAAAAAAGGCCAGCGGTACCCGTGTCAGAGCCTGGCCAGACGCGCAGTTCTTCGATACAGCGAGCATCCCCGCCAGCGAACTCGAACGTCTGTTGCGCAGCAAGGCGGTGCTGCTGCCCGGCCTTGAAATCTCGCTGGCCATCGAGAACGGCGCGACAACGAGCTGGTGCTTTGCCAACGGCATGCAGCAATACCTGGCTGAACAGATCTACGGCGAACTGACGGCGCCCATCTTCACCGCCGAGAATTACGCGCCGGCTGGCGACGAGAACTTTCCGCTCGGTTCCGGCGCCGCCTGGGCCCTGTGCTGGACTGCCGACGGTAATCTGGCGCGTGAATCCTACGTCAACCTGATTCCTACTCCGGCCGGCGGCACGCACGAAACCGGGCTGCGTCAGGCCGCCTTCGACGCCGTCAAGAGTTTTGCCGAACACCGCGCACTGCTGCCCAAGGGCGTCAAGCTGGCGGCCGAGGATGTGTTCTCGCGCGCCAGTTACGTGCTCGCCGCGCGCGTGCTCGATCCTTCGTTCCAGGGGCAGACCAAGGAGCGCCTGAACTCGCGCGACGCCGTGGCGCTGGTCTCGCGCATGGTACGCGATCCGCTCGAACTGTGGCTGAACGAACATCCGGACGACGCCAGAAAGATCACCGAGCTGGCCATCCGCGCCGCGCAGGCGCGTTCGCGCGCTGGGCAGAAGGTCGAGAAGCGCAAGCAGTCGGGCGTCGCCATCCTGCCCGGCAAGCTCTCGGATTGCCAGTGCGAGGACATCCGGCGCAACGAGATTTTCCTGGTCGAGGGCGACTCGGCCGGAGGCTCGGCAAAGTCCGGTCGCGACAAGGAGCTGCAGGCCATCCTGCCGCTGCGCGGCAAGGTGCTCAACACCTGGGAAGTCGACGCCGTCAGCCTGTTTGCTAACCGCGAGGTGCACGACATTGCCGTCGCGCTCGGCATCGACCCGCACACCGCGCAGGCGTCGACCAGCGTACTCGACAACCTGCGCTACGGCAAAGTGGTGATCATGACCGACGCCGATGTGGATGGCAGCCATATCCGCGTCCTGCTGTGCACACTGTTTTACCGCCACTTCCCCCGGCTGATCGAACTGGGTCACCTTTATTTTGCCCAACCTCCACTCTACCGTCTGGATGTTCCGGGGCACGGCAAGAATCGCCCGCCGCGCAAACTCTACGCGCTCGACAACGCCGAACGCGAAGCGCTGATCGACCGCCTGCGCCTGGAAGGCGTCAAACCAGATGCCATCGCCATTTCGCGCTTCAAGGGCCTCGGTGAAATGAATCCCGAGCAACTCTGGGAAACCACCATGTCGCCCGACACCCGCCGCCTAATGCGCATCCGCCAACCCGGCGCCGACGACGCCAATCCGGTGATGAACATGCTGATGGCCAAAAACGAGTCGGCCGGTCGGCGCGCATGGATGGAAGCCAACGGCGCGCTGATCGGGGCGGAGCTTTGATGTGAAATCATTATTAGGTCAATTAACGGCTTTAAACCCCCCCATCCCCCCTTCTCAGGGGGGAGCCGCGTTTCGGTACGCAACGGTTTTCACCTCCCCTGAGAAGGAGAGGTCGGGAGGGGTTGAACGACGCCCATTCATTCATCCCCAGGATCGATATGCCCGGCACACCTGACCTGTTTGACGAGCTGCCGCCAGCCGACTCGCCCCCCCCCGCGCCACCGGCGGCCTTGCCTGAAACGCCGGAAGACGAGGGCGGCGAGAGCATCCTGCTGCACGATTCGGCGGCGCGCGATTACCTCGCCTATGCCATTGCCGTGGTCAAGGGCCGCGCCCTGCCCGACGTCAAGGACGGGCAGAAGCCGGTGCAGCGGCGCGTACTGTTCGCCATGCGCGAGCTCGGCCTGCTGGCCAGCGCCAAGCCGGTGAAGTCGGCGCGCGTCGTCGGTGACGTGATCGGCAAATACCACCCGCATGGCGACACTTCGGCTTATGACGCCATGGTGCGCGTTGCCCAGCCCTTCTCGCTGCGCTATCCACTGGTTGACGGCCAAGGCAACTTCGGCTCGCGTGACGGTGATAATGCCGCCGCCATGCGTTACACCGAGGCACGCCTGGCGCCGATTGCCGAACTGCTGCTCGGCGAGCTGGGCGAAGGCACCGTCGACTTCCAGCCGAACTACGACGGCTCGTTCGAGGAGCCGGCCTTCCTGCCTGCACGCCTGCCCTTCTCGCTGCTCAACGGCGCATCGGGAATCGCCGTCGGCATGGCCACCGAAATGCCCTCGCACAACCTGCGCGAGGTGGCGATGGCGGCCATCCACAAGCTACAACATCCGGCGGCCGGTGTCGCCGAACTGATGCAGCACATCCCCGGCCCGGATTATCCGGGTGGCGGCCAGATCATTTCTTCCGCCGCCGAAATCGCCAGCGCTTACGGCACGGGTCGCGGCAGCCTGCGCGTGCGTGCCCGTTACGAATTCGAGGAAATGGCGCGTGGCGCCTGGCAACTGGTGATCAAGGAACTGCCACCCGGCGTTTCCTCGGCCCGCGTGCTCTCCGAAATCGGCGCGCTGATGAACCCGCAGCCGAAGCCGGGCAAGAAATCGATCGATCAATCCGCCGCGCAATTGAAGGCCCTGTTCGCCTCGCAGCTCGAACGTGCGCGCGACGAATCGGGCAAGGACGACGACATCCGCCTCGTCTTCGAACCGTGCAGCTCACGCCTCGATCGTCACGAGTTTGTCGCCCTGCTGCTCGCCCATACCAGCCTTGAAAGTACGGCGCCGATCAATCTGGTCGCCGTCGGCATCGATGGCCGTCCGTGCCAGAAGACGCTGGCTGACCTGGTCGGCGAATGGTGCCAGTTCCGCGTGCAGACGGTTCGCCGACGTACCGAATTCCACCTGACCAAGGCCAGTGAGCGCATCCACATCCTCGAAGGCCGGCACATCGTCTTCCTGCATATCGACGAGGTGATTCGCGTCATTCGCGAGTCGGACGAACCCAAACCGGCGTTGATCGCGCGCTTCCTGCTCTCGGATCGGCAGGCTGAAGACATACTCGAAATCCGCTTGCGCCAACTGGCGCGGCTCGAAGGCATCAAGATCGAGCAAGAACTTGTGAAGCTGCGCGGCGAGAAGGAAGACCTGCGCAAGTTACTCGATAACGACACGCCGCTGCGCAAGCGGGTGGTGCGCGAAATCAAGGCCGACGCCACCAAGCATGGCGATGACCGCCGCACCTTGATCCAGTCGGCGGCGATGGCTTCGCGCTCGGAAGTGGCTACGGTGGCCGACGAACCAGTGACGCTGATCGTCTCCGACAAAGGCTGGGCGCGCGTCCGCCAGGGGCATGGTCTCGATCTTTCCGGGTTGCTGTTCAAGGACGGCGACGGCCCCGGAAGCACGCATGAATGCCGCTCGGTCGATTCACTCGTCATCATTTCCAACGAAGGCCGCGCCTTCACCGTGCCGATTGCCAGTCTGCCCGATGGGCGCGGCATGGGTACACCACTGCCTTCCTTCATCGAAATCGGCGCTGGAAAAATCGCCCACGTAGTGATCGGTCACCCCGATGACGAATTGCTGGTGGCCAAGACCTCCGGTTACGGTTTCTTGTGCACCTTCGGCGACCTGCTCTCGCGCCAGAAGGCCGGGAAGTCCTTCCTGACCATCGAGGACGGCGCGCTGATCCTGCCGCCCGTGCGCGTAGCGGGCAAGGATCACGTGGCCGCACTTTCCGAAGACAGCCGCCTGCTGGTGTTCCCGCTCGACCAGATGAAGCGACTTTCCAGTGGCAAGGGCGTACAGATCATCGGCCTCCGGGGCAAGGAGTCGCTCAAGTCCGTTATCGCCACCAAAGGGCCGGTGGTCCGCCTCAAAGGTACGTTCCGCAACAAGGCCAAGACACTGCTGTCAGATGAAAACCACCTCGGTCAGCGCGCACGGCGTGGTGCGGCCGTTGGCTTGATCAATCAACCGTCGATTGAGAACATTACAGTCCCGTAAAACGGGAATCGGCGCGAAGTCGCCATCGGTCGACGAGGCGAAACGGCTCGGGACAAATATAGCCCAACGGCACAAGCTCATGAAAAGCTTGTGCGGTTGGGCGGGGTGTTACAGGGAATTGCTGATCAGCAAGCCTGCTTCACCTTTTTGCGACGAGCAAAGGCCAGCCCGGTAAGACCCAGTCCAAGCAAGGCCAGGGAACCCGGCTCAGGCACGACGGCGGGGGGATCTCCAACGATCATGTCCTGGTAAGTACCATTTTCCAGGACCATCACGTATTTACCGTCTAGTGAATCTGAACCCGCTATGGCTCCTTTGAAGAAATTCCACCAGGTTGTTGTATCCCCTTCGAGGCCAAAAGCCCTGAAACTTCCTGTGCCAAGATCCCAAGCTGAGTCTGTTTCATACAAACTCTCCCAGATACCCATCTGGATCGCGGCGCCTTGAAAACCATTTTTCGGGTGCAGCCAGGCGTACGGATCGTAATTCTTGCCAGTATTCTTGCCGCTCATCACCGTATTGACTGCGCCAAGAAAATCGAGCGTGCGTGCGGTTTCACCGTCCAGGTGAATGGTGTATGGCACGTTCTTTTGCCCTTGCCAGATACTCTGATAGATGTCGTAGCAGTACAAAAACAGGTCATCAACTCCATCAACAAATATGGATGGAGAAATGCCAACCAATTTCGTTGCCGTTCCTTGAAACCGTCCGGCGAGCACGTTTTCTTTCACTGCGCTTTTTGTGCCAGTAGCCGCTAGATCGATAAAAATATTGTCATAACCAGAGCCATTGAAAATATTGCTGTCAAATGTGATTTCAACCGTAGCGGCGCTGCTGACCGAGGCTGCTAAAGCGCAGGCAAGGAAGACGATGGGGCGTTTGTAAGCGTTCATTTTCACTCTGCTCGTTGTATAAGTAACTTTTATAAAGCACGTACTGTGCCAGTTACTAAAATACACGGTTTCAGGGAAGGTGAGGTTCAATTTCTGCTTCTTTCGCGGTGCTGTTGTAAATGATTACGACGACCCTGAGACCCACAAAATTCGTGAAATAATTCCGCATTCGCTCTGCAACCGTGAATTAGTTCTCACTTATGAAGAGAAACGACATCAAATTTTGAGATATCTCCCGATATCTAATCGCTGATTGGCGTTTGCCAGTGTAAAAAAATCCGACAAAGACCTTTCCGTTTGCTGATTCGCGCCCATATTAGAGCCCAGGCAATAGAAAAAACATCGTTGCCAATCAGGAAAGTCCATTTGCCGCAGGAGATGCCGTCCCATGAATACAAAACCCGCACTGTTCTTCGCCCTCGCCCTGCTCGCCACGCCAGCCTTAGCCGAGAACATCGGTTGCGTCACAACCGAATGGAAACTGATCGGCGCCAATCACAAGGTTTGCGTCGAATCGTTTGCCGATCCCAAGATACCGGGCGTCACCTGCCACGTCAGCCAGGCACGTACCGGCGGCGTCAGCGGCAGTTTGGGGCTGGCGCAGGATCCTTCGCAATTTTCGCTGGCCTGCCGACAGACCGGCCCGATCACCCTGCCCGACAAAGTACCCAGGGAAGCCACGGTGTTCACCGAGGACACTTCGATCTTCTTCAAGGAAACCCGGGTCATCCGGCTGTGGGATGAGTCCAACCGTACGCTGGTTTATGTGGCCATCAGCCGCAAGCTGATCGACGGCGCACCGGCCAACAGCCTGTCCAGCGTTCCCGTCATGCCGTGGGGCGGACGCTGAAATCTGGCTTCCACGATGGGCTTACAAATTCTTACAAATTGTCGATTCCAATCGTGACGGCATTTCGCATACACTTCTTTTGCGAGTTGATCGCTATGTTTTTTTGATAACCCTTACTGGAGACCTGACCATGGCCGCAAAGAAAAAATCGAAGAAGAAACCCGCCCCGAAGTGATCTCGAACAGGCTCTGCCTGTTTAGTGGCGAACAAGAAAGCAGGCGCAAGTCTGCTTTTTTGTTATCTAACTCTATTCTTTGTCACAATACCGGCATCCTTCTGAGCCATCGTCTATGTCCTCTGACCTGCCCCCGGCTTTCCGGCCACGCGACTTCTTCCGCTTCCTGATCGGCTCGGCGATGTTCGCCATGCTGGCGATGATCCTGATCCAGGAATTTTGCGGCGCGACAACGACCTGGCTGATCATCAGGATCGCCCGCGACATCTCCGAAGAAAACATTTCGGCCGACCACTTCGGGTGGATCGTTATTGCGCAAACGATTTCCTACCTGGCCGGTGCGGTGAGCTGGATCTTCGCCGAGCGCGCCGGTTTCGGCGCCTACTCGCGCTACATGCTGTACTTCGCCCGTCAGAACCGCTTCCAGACCGCCTTGCTCGGCGATACCGCGGCACGCGAACAAACCGAGCCCTTTCTCACCAGCGAAACCTTCCACGTCTGTTTCGAGTTGATCTTTACCTTGCAGTTTCATCTGCGCCTGACTTTCCAGTTGCTGTTCAACTCGCTGGTACTCGGGTTTGAAATCGACGCCGGTCTGCCGGTGGCCTTTGCCGCCGCTTTTGTCATTCTGGCCACCATGCAATGGTTCCTGCGCACACCGCTGGCCGAGGCTTACCTGCAAAACCAGCGCATGACCAACCGCATGACGGCGCGCACCTACAACGCCTGGGACAACATCTTCAGCGGCAATCGTTACAACTTTGCTTTCTGGCACCGCGATTTCAGGCATCGCCTGAGTGATGCGCTGTCCGCACAGATTCACGCCATCATGCTGCGTGAAGGCTGGAGCGCGATCAGCGGCATGATCGCGCTGTTCCTGGTGCTGTCGACCACCGCCTGGATCGCCACGCAGGATACCGGCGACACGGCGCTGCTGATCGCCCTGGCAGCGACGCTGCCCAAACAGATCGATATGACGCTGGACATGCACCAGCTCACGGTCGGTTTTACCGATCTGCTGGCGGTATGGACGCGCATCAAGGGCGTCAGCGAGCACCTGCACCCGCTGCCTGATGCCGGCTTTATCGGGCGAATCGGTTTTGGCCGCATTGTGCTTAAGGTGGGCGAAAACGAGCGCACCTGTACTTCTCTCGCCGACGCTGTACACCACGCGCTGGCCGCAGCAACCGGCCTGATCACCGTACGCGGCGGCAACGGTAGCGGCAAATCGACTCTGTTGGCCGCTCTCAAGGCCCATCTCCACGGCAAGGCCTTCTACTGGCCAACGCAGGATCGACTCGTTTTTGCGTTCAACGCAGGCTTGGCCTCACCCGCAGCAAACGAAGAAGACGCAGACGATGCACAGGAAATTAGATCCGCCGAAGAAGCCGCTCAGAAGAAGGGCTTCTCGTCGGGCGAACGGCAATTACAGGTTTTGCGCGAAATTGTCGCCAAAACCGACTATCCTATTTATCTGCTCGACGAGTGGGATGCCAATCTCGATGCCGCCAATCGTAGTTCGGCTGTCGCGCTGGTTGAGCAACTCGCGCGACGGGCGCGGGTCATCGAAATATCCCACCGCGACCGGAGATGATGATGCTCAATCGACCACACCGCGCAGCGAATTCTTTACACCTGCTCGCCTGTATTCTGCTGATGATGAGTTGCTCGGCATTCGGCGTCGAGCCGAAGATTATCGTTGGTATTGAAAAAAGCGGTGAAGCCTTTGTCGTCGATGCAACTATCAAGGTGCAGTTACCTATGCGTACGGCATGGGAGGTGCTTACCGATTTCGATAACATGACCGGGATTCTCAGTAACCTGGCGTCGAGCAAGATCGTCCGCCGCACCGGCAACACGCTGGTAGTGGACCAGGAGGGAACCGCATATTATGGAATCTTCTCGTATTCGTTCGCTTCCGAGAGAGAAATCCGGCTTGAGCCGATGAAGCGGATTTTTGCCAGGCAGATCTCCGGCAATGTAAAGCGCTTTGAAAGTGAGCTGGAACTGTCGCAGACCGGACTTGTCACCCAGATCCGCTACCGCGCCGAGGTTGTTCCCGATTCGGGGATCGGCCGGACTTTCGGTGGTCATTTCATCCAGCATGAGGTCGAAGAGCAATTCACCGCCATGGTGACGGAAATGAAGCGACGATCGGCGCCATAGAGTAACGGTTCAAGCCAGGGTAAATTTGTTCTAACGCTAACTCATTGAATTACCGTCATTCCGGGCTTGATCCGGAATCCAGTTCGTTCATCAAAACAGTTTTACTGACATCTTGATCAGTTGTACAAATCTGGATTCCTGCCTTTGCCGCAATGACGATGAGATTCTAGAACAAATTTACCCTGCGGTTCAAGCTGCGCCTATTCAACAAAGGCAGATGAATAGGAAGCCGATCACCTTAGGAGAAATCGATTTATCATCAGCGCCCTCTGTGCCCTCTGTGCCCTCTGTGCCCTCTGTGCCCTCTGTGCCCTCTGTGCCCTCTGTGCCCTCTGTGACTCTGCGATCTCTGCGTCGACAGCGCTTGAAATTGCGATTTTAACGATCAATCAGACTTCGCCGGAGCCGCAGTCCGCCCGGCGCAGGCGATCCGCCACCGCAGCCCAGTCTGGATCGGCAGGAACTTCCTCGACCACGATGACATCGCTACCCGCCTGATCAAGCTCGCGCAAGGCCGCATACAGGCCGTGTGCGTAAGCTTCCGCTGCATCGGGCAACTGGCGTTGCACATGGGGCAACGCAGGGAGCGTTTGCCAGGTACGTGCCAGCAGAGCGCAGCGTCGCCCGCTTTTCTGCAGCTCGGCAATGACTGCCGGTAATTGCCAGCTTGCGACCAGGCGCATCGGTGTCAGTGGCGCGTAGTGCGCCTCCAGCGAACCGGAAACGCGCGGGAGGTTTCCGCCCCGCATCGCTGCAGGCCATTCAGGCCGAACACCGGTGACCGCGTAAATCTGCTCCGGCGTGATGCGCCCGGGGCGCAGCAGGCGCGGCGGCTGATCGCTGTCACGCGAAAGGTCGATGATGGTCGATTCGATGCCCACCTGACACGGCCCGCCATCGAGCACCAGAGCCACCGCAGCGCCGAGTTCCCGGTGCACATGCGACGCTTCGGTCGGGCTGATGCGCCCGAAGCGGTTGGCCGAGGGCGCCGCGATACCGCACAGCCCGCCCCGGCCACCTCCGGCCAGCGCGAAGGCGCGCAGCAGGCCAAGCGCTAGGGGGTGAGCCGGCATGCGCAGGCCAACGGTTTCCTGCCCACCGGTCACGGCGTAAGGCACTTGCGGCGTACGATTGAGAATGAGAGTCAGCGGCCCCGGCCAGAACGCTTCGGCCAGTTCCCAGGCAAGGGCAGGAATGTCCTGCGCCCAGCGCTCAAGATAACCCGCGCCGGGCAGATGAACGATCAGCGGGTGATCGGCAGGCCGCCCCTTGGCGGCAAATATTCTGGCTACCGCCTCCGGATTGGCCGCATCGGCACCCAGTCCATACACCGTCTCGGTCGGGAAGGCGACCAGTTTGCCGGCCTGCAAAAGTTCAATGGCCGGGGTAAAGTCTTGCGTCATCCTGAAAGGCTCTGTTTTGTTACATTAAAAGCGCGTTTTAGCGTATTGCCCATAGCTTATGCCCTCATCCCCGGCCCTTCTTCTGCAAGGAGGCGCACACCACCTCGCCTGGGGAGATGAATGAGGTGAGTGCCACGCCAGCCGCGCCGATCAGCACCTTGATGCCGCGCTGCTGACGTGGCTTCGCAGGTTTACGTCTTCGCCGACCAAGTTCACGGCCAGCCCGCGGCGATCGCCCTGAGCGGCGAGCTCTTCTGCCTTAAGCTTGAATCCGGCGCGCAGCTTTTGTCCGAGCACGACACCGTCGAGATAAAACGAGTGGCGGATTTTACCGCAACTCAGGCCGCTTCAGTTTGTGTGGCTGGCGCCGCAGCAAGCCCGACCGGCGGCAAAGGCGCTGCGGTTGAGCTTGATGAGTTCGGACTTTTTCGACGCAAAGCGTTTGAGAATGCATTGCTCCAGCACCTCAGCCGAGAACGGCAGGTGGTTTGAGATGGCACCGAGCATGACCGTTTTGCCGAGCCAAATATTGCCGAGTTCTTTGGCAATCGTCGAGGCGTCGAAGGAAAAAAAGCGCGTTCCTGCTGCACCTACTTCAGCAACCGGATCATCGGGGTAGTCGTAGAGGCCGATGTCGACCACCGGCGGCACCAGACGCCCGTTATTCATCGAGGCCAGTCGATCGGGACGCAACATGTGGCACCAGCGCATGCCTTAGGCGGCGTCAAAACCGAGCAGCACGTCGGCCATTCCGGGAGTGATCTGAGGCGATAGAACCCTGATGCTAAAACGCAAATGCGAGGATACGAGCCCGCCGCGCTGCACCATGCCGGCGACCTCGGTCTTTTTGACATCGTGACCAAAGGCAATAGCCGCCTCGGACAGAATTTCGGTGGCCGTCATCCCTCCTGACCGCCGTCGATTACAAGGATATTGGTGACTTGAAACATTGGATTAGAACCTTTCACCACCAAGACACCAAGGACACATAATTACACCAGGAAAGACAAGAAATTAAACCCGGTGTTGCTTGGTGAAACTTGGTGATCTTGGTGTTTAGCTTTATCTTTTTTTCACCATATGAATCGGCATCGCCGGCATCTCGATAGGAACGAGCGTCAGGGGCACAGGGTTGCAGGCAAAGGCCGCAACCGGTACAGGCCGGGCTTTCGATGTGCACGAAGGAGCGCTACTTCACGGCCGTTGGCCTTGATGACCTTGTCGCGCCGCGTGACGTGGATGGCCGGACCATGGCGATCACCCGACCGCCGGCTACACCGGTCATCGTCATGGTCATCAGCGCATCTGAGACGACGTTCATGCCGAAGTGCTACATTGCGCAAAACGCCCGCGAACCAGCCATGGCCGCACCGGCTTTAAGTCCGTACTGTGTATTCGATCAAGTCATAGATTGTGCTTGGATCTTTTGCAAGGTGGATAAGCGCAGCATATTTAACCTGCAACTTTGGCGAGCGCTGGACAACGTTGCCGGGAGGTTTGCCAAGTCAATCGGCAAGGCCGTCTTTTACTTGACCTGTTTGAGCTCGATGCTGGATCGGATACTCGCCACGTGCGTGATTTTGGCCAGACACTCGACGATGGAGCCTTGCAGGGCCTTGTGGTCGGGAGCGACGACACGCAGCAGATAGTCCGAATCGCCCTTCACGCTCTGGTTTAATCCTGATCGTCGTCCGCGCTATCGCACGCTGAACCGGCTGATCGAGCAGCTTGGGAATTGATCTCGTGGACAATCTCTCCTACTGTTCAGAAAATCACCAGATCACCAACGGCTGCCCCATAAAAAAAGCGGTCCGGCAGCTTCAACCCAGAGAAAGCCGGGCTTCCAGTCGCTGGCTGTAGCGCGACAGCGTGAAGCAGCCGACCCAGTAGATGATGCCGATAAAGAGATAACCTTCAAGGAAATACGGTCGCCAGTCGGCGTCGCCGGCGAGGGCCAGCGAAAGCGAACCGGTCAATTCGTAGAGGCTGACCACGGTGACTAGCGAAACGTCCTTTAAGATGGCGATAAAGCTGTTGGTCAGCGCCGGCAACGCGGCGCGCAGGGCCTGGGGCAGGATCACGTGGCGCTGCACCTGCCAGGCGTTCAGGCCGAGCGCACGCGCGGTATCGTATTGCCCCTGCGGCACCGCTTGCAATCCGCCGCGGACAACTTCGGCGAGGTGCGCAACGGCGAACAGAATCAGTGCTAGCAGGACGCGCAGCAACACGTCGGCACCCAGGCCGGGCGGCAGGAACAACGGGAACAGGAAGGCCGCCATGAACAGCACCGGGATCAGCGGCAGCCCGCGCACCAGTTCGATGTAAACGCTGCACAGGACGCGCAGGGCCGGCAGCGTCGAGCGCCGACCGAGCGCCAGCAGTATGCCGCAGGGCAAGGCACCAGCAATGGCTGCGAGCGAGAGCAGCAGGGTCAGCGGCAGGCCGCCCCAGAGCGAGGTTTCCACCGCCGTCAGGCCGAAAGCACCGCCGGCCATTAGCAACAGTCCTCCCGGCAGGGTCACGCCCCAGACCATGATCAGCCGGGTGATGCGCTGCCGGGCCAGCGCACTGTAGATCAGCAGGGCCACGATCAGGGCCGTGGCCAGCGCCGGACGCCATTGCTCGGCGCGCGGATAACGCCCGAACAGGATGAGTCGCCATTTCTCGGCGATTACGCCCCAGCAGGCGCCGCTCCCGTCGAGCGCGCGGCATTGCCCGGCGTCGGCGACGAAAACGGCCTGCGTTAAGCTCCACTCGGCGAAGCCTGGCAACACACTGCCGGCGAGCACGACAATGAGCAGCGTCGCCAGAGCGCTCGCCCAACCCAAAAACAGCTTGTGCCGCAGCCAGTTGGTCACGAGCGTCCGGCCTTGCGCAACTGGCGCGCGTTGTAGAGTGCGAGCAGCGCCGCCGTGAACAACGACAGCACGAGATAGACGGCGATCAGGATGCTGATGCACTCGACGGCCTGCCCGGTCTGGTTGAGCGTGGTGTTGGCGATCGACACCAGTTCGGGGTAGCCGACAACGACGCCAAGCGAGGAGTTCTTGATCAGGTTCAGGTATTGGTTGCCGGCCGGCGGGACGATCAGGCGCAATGCCTGCGGCAGCACTACCCAGCGCAGACTCTGGCGCGCTGAAAGGCCGAGTGCCGTCGCGGCTTCGACCTGCCCACGAGGCACCGAGAGGATCCCGGCACGAACGATCTCGGCCAGATAGGCTGCCGAGTAGGCGACCAGTCCGAGCAACACGGCCAGATACTCGGGGGTCACCGTCGCCCCGCCTTCGATGTTCAACGCGCCGCGCTGCGGCCAGTCGAACATGTCGCCGGGAGTAGTAAAGGCCGGCACCGGGAAAGCCAGACCGCTCTTGCTCAGGAAGAAACCGGGCAGAAACTCGAGCGCATCGGCAACCGGCGGCAGCTTCTCGGTGAGCAGGAAATACCAGGTCAAGAGTTGCAGCAGCAGCGGAATGTTTCTGAAGACCTCGACATAGGCGGTACATAGTGCACGCAGCAGGACGTTGGGCGACAGGCTCCCGAAGCCGATCAGCGCCCCGCACAGCGTGGCCAGCACGAGACCGGGCAAGGCCACGCGCAGGGTATTGGCCAGCCCGACGAGAAAAGCCCGCCAGTAGGGAAGCCCGGAGTCAAACTCGAACAGGCTTTCGCCGATCTCGAAGCCGGTCGGCTGCAGCAGGAAGGAAAAGCCGTTGCGGATACCGCGCGCCGCCAGCTCGGCTTCCACCCGGCCGGCGAGCAGCCAGGCGGCGAGCAGCAACAAGCCAACAGCCAGCCCCTGCCAGAGCAGGTCGTGCCGGCCGGAGCCTTGACCCGCTTCAGCGAATCGGAGGCGCATACATCAAGCCGCCCTTGGTCCACAACTGGTTGCTTCCACGCGGCAGCTTGAGCGGCGAGTTGCTGCCCAGGTTACGCTCGTAAATTTCACCATAATTGCCGACGGCACGGATCGCCCGATAGGCCCATTCCCGATCGAGCCCGAGCAGGCGGCCGCTGTCGTCGGCGCTGCCGAGCAGGCGCTGAATGGCCGGATCGGGGCTGGCTTTCAGGCGCTCGGCATTATCCTGATTGACGCCCAGTTCCTCGGCTTCGATCAGCGCATAAACCACCCATTTGACGATGGCGAACCATTCGTCATCGCCGCGCCGGACCACCGGCCCGAGCGGCTCCTTGGAGATCAGCTCGGGCAGGATCGTGTAATCCGCGGGCGTTTTCACCTCTTTGTCGCGAATCGCCGCCAGGCTCGACACATCCGTCGTGTAGGCCTGGCAACGCCCGGAGAAGAAGGCCCTGAGCGAGGCTTCGTAGCTCTCAAAGACGACCGGCTTCGCTTTCAGCCCTTGCGCCCGGAAGTAATCGGTCAGGTTCTTCTCGCTGGTGGTGCCGGACTGCACGCAGATCTCGGCGCCTTTGAGCTGCTTGATGCTGGCGATCCGGCTCTTCTTCGGCACCATGAAGCCCTGCCCGTCGTAATAGGCGATGGCCGTGAAATGCAGGCCCATCGAGGCGTCGCGCGTCAGCGTCCATGTCGTGTTGCGCGACAGCACGTCCACCTCGCCGGACTGCAGCGCGGTAAAGCGCTGCTGCGCGTTGAGCGGCGTCCATCTGACCTTGCCCGCATCACCCAGCACGGCGGCGGCCAGCGCCCTGCAGATGTCGGTGTCAAGACCAATCCAGTTGCCCTTGCTGTCGACGGCCGAAAATCCGGGCAAGCCGGTACTCACGCCACAAGTGACGCGGCCCTGCTGGCGCACGGCATCAAGCGTCTTGCCGGCGTGCACGGCGGACGACAGCATGAGCAAGAAAAGCGTACTCAAAACAATCAGCGATGTTTTTGTGGGGGAAGATGTCATTGTCGTTCTCGCGCGAGAAGAAAATCCAATTCTCCCACAGAGCAGCGCAATCGCAGGGATGGCATTCAACACGAGATTGGCAGGCAGTCTATTTCCGCCTTCTCTCTGAGGCTCAGATATACTGCGCGAGCGATAGGCCGTATTGGGCAGCAACCCGAAAATAATGGTGATACAAGCAAATAAATTGAACCCGGAGATGAAAAACAAATCGCGTTTTGAACATTCCCCATTACAAAACAACTATTCACCATACGGTAAAAACTACAATTGATGCACTGCGGTACTTTCGCCGGCCTAGTGGTATTAATCTAGAAGTCCGCATCAACAAGTGGTGAGCGGCAAACCACCCATCAGAAGTCAGGAGACAAATCATGGCAGCACTACCCGAAAACACCCCGACGTCCGAAATCAACGACGCCAACGACGCCGATCCGCAAGAGACCCGTGAATGGCATGACGCGCTGACCGGCGTGATCGACAAGGAAGGCACCGAGCGTGCCCACTTCCTGATCCAGCAAATGATTGCCCAGGCGCGCGAGGAGGGAATCGACATCCCGTACAGCGCGACCACCGAATATGTCAACACCATCACGATCGATCGGCAGCCAATGTACCCGGGCGATGCCACCATTGAAATCAGGATTCGTAACTACATTCGCTGGAACGCCATGGTCATGGTCGTGCGCGCCAACCGCGACACCAATGTAGGCGGCCACATCGCCTCATTTGCCTCGTCGGCCGCACTCTACGATGTCGGCTTCAACTGGTTCTGGCGGGCGCCTACCGAGCAACACGGCGGCGACATGATCTTTTTTCAGGGGCACTCGATCCCCGGCGTCTATGCCCGCGCCCATCTGCTCGGCCGGCTGACCGACGAGCAGATGGGCAATTTCCGTCAGGAAACCGGCGGCAAGGGACTATCCTCCTACCCGCACCCCTGGCTGATGCCGGATTTCTGGCAGTTCCCGACGGTATCGATGGGTCTCGGTCCGATCCAGGCCATCTACCAGGCACGTTTCATGAAGTACATGCAAAGCCGTGGCTTCATCGAAGCCAAGGATCGCAAGGTCTGGGCCTTCCTCGGCGATGGCGAGACCGACGAAGTCGAATCGCTCGGTGCGATCGGCATGGCCGCGCGCGAGAATCTCGACAACCTGATCTTCGTCATCAACTGCAACTTGCAACGTCTTGACGGGCCGGTGCGCGGCAACGGCAAGATCATCCAGGAACTCGAAGGCACCTTCCGCGGTGCTGGGTGGAATGTCATCAAGCTGATCTGGGGTCGCCACTGGGATGTGCTGTTCGAGCGCGACAAGAAAGGACTGCTGAAGAAGCGCATGATGGATCTGGTTGACGGTCAATACCAGACCTTCAAGGCCAGGAACGGGGCTTATGTTCGCGAACATTTCTTCAATACGCCTGAACTCAAGGAACTCATCGCCGACTATACCGATGCCGACATCTGGGCGCTCAACCGCGGCGGCCATGACATCTTCAAAATCTACAGCGCTTTCAAGGCGGCGGTCGAACACCCCGGCCAGCCAACCCTGATCCTGGCCAAGACGATCAAGGGCTACGGCATGGGGCTGGCCGGCGAGGGGATGAACATCTCGCACCAGCAAAAGAAACTCGACAGTGAAGCGGTCATGCGCTTCCGCGACCGTT
>JAYSZS010000355.1:0-3407 GCA_043737935.1 Propionivibrio sp.
CCAACGAAAAGCGTTCCGCCATGGCGGTTGTGGCGCCCCAATGTCATCTGTCGCGCGTTATCGACGCGTGCCCAAAGTTTAATGGCAAAGCCTGGCGGCAACTTGATCGTTCAAGCGGCAGCTCCGCTGCCGGCACAGTCGGCGCAATAATCTGTGCCAGGGCAAGTCCAAAAAGGATATCGATTCTGCGCATGGCGAGTCCCGCATTAATGCAAGGCTTCAAATATAACTCCTGGGCTTGGATCGGGGCACCTGAGCCTTTGTGTCATTTTCTTTCCTGATTGTCCAAGCACTTAAGCTCGTGGCCCGAGGTCAGGCTTCGCGCTTATTCCGGCTTGATGACGCCTGTCGGCAATACGTCGGGGCCGGTTATCTTCACTTTGCGAAAATTTTACTACCCAGCCTTGTCAAGGGCTGAAGTGGCTGTTCAAGCGACAGAGCATTCGGTGATAATAGGCAGCGCCATTGATTGGCCAATGCAGCGGACTGCATGCTTTTAAAGACAGAGATTTGCTTAGGGATGGAAAACAGCATGGAAAGCGTAAGCGCCCTCACCAGCGCGAGGCTCGATAAACGGCGGCGGAGGCGCTTCTTTTTCTGGACGGCAATTACCCTCGCTTTATTAGCGATGATGGCGACAGTGGCCTGGATCGAAGCCCGTGATTCTCGCCTGCAGGCGCATTACTTTTCCGAGTTAGCGCGCCGTATCACCTGGGAAATTCAACCCGGGGGCAATACCGAACTCTGGCTGCCCCAGTCGGGGCCCTACAATATCCGGCTCGGTTACAGTCAGATGAGGGAGATGTTGCCGCGTCTCGATGCGGCAGGCTATGAAGTTTCAGCGCAGGCCAGGCAGTCCGATGGTTTTCGCAACATCACCGAGCGCGGTTACTATCCGAGCTACCGTGAAAAGTCGCAGGCCGGACTGACCCTGCTCGACCGCAACGGAATTCCACTCTATGGCAGTCGATATCCGGAGCGGCAGTACGCCTCGTTCGAGGCCATTCCGCCGGTGCTGGTTAACGCCCTGCTCTATGTCGAGAACCAGGATCTGCTCGATCCCGAGCACCCATTACGCAACCCGGCGGTTGACTGGGGCCGCTTTACCCGCGTGGCGCTGGGGCAGACCTTGCGCGCGCTCAATCTCGAAGGCGGACGCGCCGGCGGCAGCACGCTGGCCACCCAGATCGAGAAATTCCGGCATTCCCCCAGTGGGCGAACGCGCGATGCCGACGATAAATTACGGCAGATGGTCTCGGCGTCGCTACGCGCCTATCAGGATGGTGAAGACACGCAGGCCGCGCGGCGACGCATCGTCCTCGACTATCTCAACTCCGTGCCGCTGGCCGGGTTGGCGGGCTACGGCGAGGTCAATGGCCTGGGCGATGGCCTGTGGGCCTGGTATGGCCGAGACTTTGACGCCGCCAACCGCTTGTTGGCCGACCCCGACGCCGACCCGCTAGAGCGGGCCCAGGTATTCAGGGAGGTATTGTCGCTGATCGTTGCGCAGCGCCGCCCTTCCAGTCTCCTGCTTGAATCGCCGGAGCGTCTCGACCGCCTGACCGACAGTTACCTGCGCCTGCTGTCGAGTGAGGGCGGGATCCCCGAAGGCTTGCGTGACGATGCCTTGCGCGCCCGGCTGACTCTGGCGCGCAAGGCGCGCGACAGTGAAGCCGTCTCCTTTGTCGAGCGCAAGGCCGTCAACGATGTGCGCGGGACGCTGGGCGATCTACTGGGGGTCTACGACCTCTATGCCCTCGATCGTTTCGATCTGCAAGCGCGAACCACGCTGGACGCACCTGCACAGTCCAAAGTGACGGCCTATCTTGCTCGTCTCCAGCAGGCAGAATACTTGCGCTGCGCCGGCTTCAAGGAGCATCGCATGCTCGACCGTGGCGATCCGGCCGGCGTCAACTACAGCTTTACGCTTTACGAGAAGACGCCATTGGGCAACCTCTTGCGCGTACAGGCCGACAACCTCAACCAGCCGCTCGATATCAACGCCGGAACCAAGCTCGATCTGGGTTCCAGCGCCAAGTTCCGTACTCTGATCTCCTACCTCAGTGTCATCGCCGATCTGCACCAGCGCTATGCTGGCCTCGACGACAAGGAGCTGGCTGCCATCGCCACCAAGCCGAGCGACCGTCTTAGCGTCTGGGCCATCGCCTATCTGCGCAGCAGCAAGGATCGCAGCCTGACGCCGATGCTTGAGGCGGCCATGGAGCGGCACTATTCGGCGAGTCCCGGCGAAACTTTCTTCACCGGTGGCGGTGTACACCGTTTTTCCAACTTCAAGCATGAAGACGACGGGCAGACGCCAAGCGTGGCCGGAGCGCTTGAGCAATCGGTGAATCTGGTCTTTGTCCGCATCATGCACGATGTAGTGCATTACCACGCCTATGAGGCAATCGATGCTCCTGCACGCTCGCTGCGTGAGGGCGACGAGACGGCACGGCAGCATTTCCTCAACCGTTTTGCCGAGCGCGAAGGCATCGGCTTCCTGCGCACCTTCTGGCACAAGTACCGCGACATCGAAGCCCAGGAGCGTCTCGACGTACTGGCTGATTCGGTTCCGCAACGACCCTCCCCGCTGGCGTCGGTATTTATGAGCGTACAGCCGGAAAGCGACTTTGCCGCCTTCCTCGCCTTCATGCGTGAACGTCTTGGCGACAAGGCGGGGAGCGATGTCGGCCTGCGCCGACTTTACAACAACCATACGACACGCAACTACAACCTGTCCGACCAGGGTTATCTGGCGCGCGTGCACCCGCTCGAACTGTGGCTGGTCCGCTATCTGCGCGCACATCCCGATGCCGGCCTGCGCGAAGTCGTCGCGGCCAGCGTCAGCGAGCGCCGGGAAGCCTCGCGCTGGCTGTTCGCCAGCCGTTTCCGACATGCCCAGCAGGTGCGCATCGACATCATCGTCGAGGTGACAGCCTTCGAACGGATCGCCGCCGAATGGCGCCGGCTGGGTTATCCCTTCGAGCATCTGGTGCCCTCGCTGGCGACCTCGATCGGCAGTTCGGCCGATCGCCCGGCGGCCCTCGCCGAGCTCATGGGCATCGTCGTCAATGATGGCGTGCGGCGTCCGACCGTGCGCATCGATCAGTTGCACTTCGCTGCCGCCACCCCGTTTGAAACGCGGCTTGAGCGCCGGGTCGAGCCGGGTGAACAGGTGTTGCCGGCCGAAATCGCCCAGGTGGCGCGGCGCGCCCTCTTGCGCGTAGTCGATAGCGGTACGGCCCGACGCGTCAAGGGAGCGTACCGCGATGCCGACGACAGGCCGCTGGCGGTCGGTGGCAAGACGGGAACCGGTGACCATCGCTTCCAGGTCGTCGGCGCCAATGGTGCGGTCAAGAGTTCGCGTGTGATGAACCGCGCAGCGACCTTCGCCTTTTACATTGGCG
>JAYSZS010000356.1:0-7918 GCA_043737935.1 Propionivibrio sp.
TCATTGCCGCCGACGACGGTATCGAGCATGTTGAAGCCCATGTAATACGTCGAGGCACGGACGCTGGTCAGCAGGCGAATTCCCTTGCCACGCATTTCGTCGGACAGCATGACATCGCCACCGACATTGACGCGCACCGCCTGGTCGAAACTGTCCGACGAAATACCCGAGGCGTCGTAGTAGCCCTGCAGGAACTTGTTCCAGTAGGGAATGCTTTCCTTTTCACGCGAGTAAACGGCCTTGTCGATCAGCGGCAGCGCCTTGCCGCAGTCGTCGAGCAGGCCGGCCGCCTGATCCTCGGGTTCGCCGCTGCACGGATAGGTTTCACCGTGGAAATTGGGGTTGCGTTCAAGCACCATACGCCGATTCGGGTTGTTCTCGGTGAGCATGAAGGGGCCGGTACCGACCGGATACCAGTCGAGCGTGAGGTTCTTCTCGGCCATTCCGGGCAGGTTGTAAAAGCGGTCAGCCTCGCGCGGCACGGGGGCGAAAAAAGGCATCGCCAGCCAGTACAGGAACTGAGGATATTTGCCGCGCACCTTGATGCGGAAGGTATGAGGGTCGACGCGCGTCACCCCTTCGAGAGCAAAGCGGTCAAGGTCGATCCACTCCCCGGCGGGCAGGGTTTTGGCTTCGCGCTGCAGCGCTTCGCCAAGCTCCTTCAGCCCGACGATGCGTTCGGCCATCATACCGAAGATCGGCGAATGCAGGCGCGGATGGGCGAGCCGCTTGATTTCGTAGATGTAGTCGTCGGCAAGCAACTCGCGGGTTCCCGTATGCGCGAAGTCGGTAATCGTCTCGATGCCGCGCAGACTGGCCGGATCAGAACTGGAATAGATCGGCTGGCCGTCAGCATCGACGGCAAATGCTGGATGCGGCTGGTAGCGGATGCCGGGGCGCAGGCGGATCTCGTAGACGCTGTAGGCGATATTTTCCGCTTCTGCATCGGCCGGCAGCGCCTTGCCCCTGGCGTCCAGATAGAGCGGCTCGGGAACCTGCTCGACGGTTGATGGAATCAGCGTATAGGGGCGCATCAGATAGTGGTATTGCAGTGGCGGCTGGTAAATCTGCGCCGTGAAGGTGATCTCGTCCTCGGTGTACGACTGCACCGGGTCGAGGTGCTTGGGGCGATCCGTAAACGCCGAGTAAAGAATATTCTTGCCCCGCTCGCTGGCCGGATAGGGGTCGTTCTGTTCGCTGCTGCAAGCGGCAAGCAAAAAGGTCAGAAACAGAAAGGCAAATCTGTAAAAGGGCATAGGACGAAGTGTAACGCGAAGCGGCAGAGGCTTGACAGTAGTTGGCAATTTCAGAAGTTTGCTCAGCCAGGTCACGTAGCTTCGCTGGCCATCCCGGTGTCCATGATCACCATCGCTGCCAGCGGGCGCCCAGTCCGCTCCACATGATCTCCAGCGCCGCCCCCTCGGAGACAGTGCTGCTGAAGGTCTTCGAGCGGTGGATAAAGCCGCTGCCATCGAGCACCCGACCCAGCGTGACCCCGGACAATCGCTGCGCTTCTCCTTCGAGCGCCCAAAGTGGACCTTGGGGGAAGGCAGCAGCGTCGCCTTCAAAGCAGGTGTGGGTCAAGTCATACAGAGTGACGGTTTCTCTAGGCTGAAGAGCGATTCGATGGAACTGAACAGATGCGCTTCAATCGCGGCGCGATGGCGTACCCCAAGAGTACTTCCAGCAGCCCATCAACACATCCAAGGCACGGTACAGGCGCATGGGCGACAGGCCGGTAAAATCTACTTCGATCATTCGATCAATTCACCCAGAGCACTTTAGGGTTTGCAGCCCGTATCAGGTGGACAATTCGGAGGCCGGTTCGGCCTGCGCTCAATAACGTTGCCGAGAATGGCTGCGCGCAGAGCGCCGTTGATGCCCAGTTCGGCGAGCTTCTGGGCAAAACCGAGTGGCGACAGTGCGTGCAGGGCGAGATGCTCGACGCCGACCGTCTTCAACGCCGCCTCGTGGCGGGGTCTGCTACAGAGAGTCAATATCGACCTCCTGAAAGTCGGGGGTGGGTCGCTCGGGCGTTATGGTGTCGGCAGCCACTGCCGCGCTGGGGGCGACGAGGTCAGCCGCCGTGGGACCTGGCGACAAAGCGCGCTCGATTAACTGCCCAGCATAACGCTGGGCAGCGCGCTTGATGCCTTCCAGACAAGTGATGGGCAGAAAGTTGTCCTGCGGGTGCAGCAGTTGTTCAAGACGAAGGCACAACATCGGCCAGTCGTCCTGTTTGACGGGAAAGTGCCGGTCGAGATTGAGGACGGTAATCTGGCGTACCTTCTGACATCTTGCGCGAAGGATAGTGCTTGCCGGTCATGGGTTGGTACCCAATGGTGTGCTATCCAACGTTTGAAAGGCTGTCGGAATACTCCGTATCTTTGGCAGTTTCCGTGGCTTTCCCTACCAACTCGAGCGCATGACTTTCTCTGCCCAGAACAGGGCAGCGATGGTCTTTCCGTCAGTGATTTCACCCGCGCGGACCGCCAGTAGTGCGTCATCCAGGCTCAGTTTCAGCACATCAAGAAACTCGCCGTGATCGAGTTGCTGCCCTGATTCACGTTGCAGGCCGCTGGCAAAAAAGAGCTCGATTCGCTCGTTGGAATAACCGATGCAAGGATGCATCACACCGAGATAGCGCCAATTACTGGCGCTGTGCCCGGTCTCTTCAAGCAGTTCCCTAATTGCGGTATTGAGAATGTTCTCGCCCGGCTCGATTTTGCCGGCCGGCAACTCAAGAAAGGCGCGGCCGAGCGGATAGCGGAACTGTCTTTCAAAGATCAATTCGCTGTTATCAAGCAGCGGAATGATGAGCACCGCACCCGGATGCATGACGTACTCCCGCGCACTTTCGTTTCCGTCAGGCAACTGAATGCGGTCTTGGCGCACCTCGAGCAGATTCCCCCGATAGACCTGGGTGCTTTCGAGCTGAATTTCGTGCAGATGTCGATGCTCGTCTTGTTGGCTTTTCACTCGAAACCCTTTAATTAAAACGCCCCGGACAACGGGGCGTCAATTGCATCAAACGTGCAGATTACAGCGAACGTAGCAGGGAAAACGCACAGAGAGACATCAGCGTCTGCGGGAAGATACCGAGCAGCGCCACAGCCAGGCCATTGGCCGACATCAGGATCCTGGCGTTCATCGGAGCCGCGATGGGTGTTTTGTTGGCCGGCGAATCGAAATACATGACCTTGACCACGCGCAGGTAGTAATAGGCGCCGACCAGCGAGAAGAACACGGCGGCGATGGCCAGCCAGAGATAGCCAGCGGCAACGACCGCTTGCAACACCGAAAACTTGGCGAAGAAGCCAACGAAGAAGGGCACGCCGGCCATCGAGAACATCATCATCATCATGACGGCGGCAAACCACGGGCTGCGCTTGTTCAGCCCGGCAAAATCACTGATCTCGTCAGCTTCGAAGCCGGATCGGGAAAGCAGCAGAATCATGCCAAAGGTGCCGGCGCTGGTCAGCACATAGGTTATGACGTAAAACATCGACGAGCTGTAAGCATTGAGGGCATAGCGGGCATCGCCACCGACAACGCCGGTGACCAGTCCCAACAACATGAAGCCCATGTGCGATATGGCCGAATAGGCGAGCATGCGCTTGAGATTGGTTTGCGCGATGGCGGCAAAATTGCCGACGGCCATCGACAGCACGGCGAGGATGAGTAACATCGCCTGCCAGTCCTGGGAAGCAACAATCAGCCCGTTGACCAGCACACGAATGATAATGGCGAAAGCCGCGAGTTTGGGCGCGCTGGCGATGAACAACGTCACCGGCGTGGGTGCTCCATGATAAACATCGGGAATCCACATATGAAAGGGAACGACGCCGAGCTTGAAGGCAATGCCGGAAACCAGGAAAACAACGCCAAAACCAAGAATCGTTCTGTTGGCCTGCCCGCTGAACAGGCGCTCGGCAATCGCCGATATTTCGAGCGAACCGGTGGCACCATAGATCATCGACATGCCGTAGAGCAACAAACCGGAAGCCAGCGCGCCAAGAACAAAATATTTCATCGCCGCCTCGGTCGCGGAAATCGAATCACGATTCAGCGCCACCAGGGCGTAGAGCGACAATGACAGCAACTCGATACCGATATAGACCGTTACCAGATGATTCGCTGAAATCATCACCATCATGCCCAGAGTCGCGAACAGGGTCAGCGTGTAATATTCGCCCTTGGCCATCTGCGGACGATCGAGCAGGTAAGCGCGCGAGTAGAACAGCACCAGCATCACGGTGAGATAAAGCATGAGCTTGAGCAGATCGCCCATCAGGTCATCGACATACATTTTGCCAAAGGTGTAGGTGATCTCGTCACCGATATGAATGCCCAGGGCATCAACGAAACGCGGCGTCAGATCGGCGGCGGCTTCGGGGCCAAGGACAACGGCGATCAACAAGGACAAAAGACGCGCACTGGTGAAAACCGTTACCAGCACCGCACCCAGCAAAGTCAATTGGGTGAGGACGAAACTCAGCGTGTTTTTCTTGTCCTTGACGAACAGATCGACGATCAGGATAAGACAGGCCATGGAAAGCAGAAAAATCTCGGCACTGACGGGATAGAGATCGGGCGGAACAAATTGCATTTCGGCAAGCGTCATAACGGATACCAATTATAGGATCTTGCTTACGGCGATGTGACGCAGCAGCTCATTGACCGAGCTGTGCATGACTTCAGTGAAAGGCTGCGGGTAGAGTCCCATGCCCAGTGCGCCCGTGGCGAGCAGAGTCAGAACCAGGAATTCGCGCGCACTGAGATCGGTGAGTTCGGCCACGTGATGATTGGCCACCGCACCGAAGATGACGCGCTTGTACATCCACAGCGTGTAAGCCGCACCGACGATCATCGTCGAGGCGGCGGCGAACGCCACCCAGAAGTTGAATTTGACCGCCGCCAGAATGACCATGAACTCGCCGACAAATCCGGAAGTCGCCGGCAGACCGGCGTTGGCCATGGCAAACAGCATGAAGAAGGCAGCGAACTTGGGCATGGTATTGACGACGCCGCCATAATCGACGATCTGGCGCGAATGCATGCGGTCGTACATCACCCCGATGCAATAGAACATGGCGCCGGCTATAAAGCCGTGCGAGATCATCTGCACCAGCGCCCCTTCAATGCCGAGTGCGCTGAACATGAAGAAACCGAGCGTCACAAAACCCATGTGGGCAATCGACGAATAGGCCACCAGCTTTTTCATGTCTTCCTGAACCAGTGCCACCAGACCGATGTAGACGATGGCGATCAGCGACAGGCCGACCATCAGGCCGGAAAGTTCGTGCGACGCATCCGGTGCGATCGGCAACGAGAAACGCAGGAAGCCATAGGCGCCGAGTTTCAGGGCAATCGCAGCCAGTACGATCGAGCCCCCGGTCGGTGCTTCAACGTGGGCATCCGGCAGCCAGGTATGCACCGGCCACATCGGCACCTTGACGGCAAAGGCGACCAGGAAGGCAAGGAAGATCCACATCTGGGGAGCCATGGGGAGCGGCAATTGATGCCAGTCGAGTATCGAGAAGCTGCCTCCCGATTGAACAAAAAGATAGATCAGCGAAATCAGGAAGAGCAGCGAACCCATAAACGTAAAGAGGAAAAACTTGAACGCGGCATAGACACGGTTCGGCCCACCCCAGACCCCGATGATCAGATAGAGCGGGATCAGTGACGCTTCAAAGAAAATATAAAACAGCATGCCGTCGAGTGCCGTGAAGATCCCGTTCAACAGTCCCGACATGATCAGGAAAGCGGCGTTGTACTGGGCCACCTTGTTGTCGATGACTTTCCATCCGGCGAGCACAACAATGACCGTGATGAAGCTGTTGAGGATCACGAAAAACATTGAGATGCCATCGACCCCCAGATGGTAGTTGATGTTGAAGCGCGGAATCCACGGCTTAAGTTCGACAAACTGCATTGCCGGTGTCGTCATGTCGAAACCGGTGTAGAGCGGAAGGGTAACCATCAACCCGAAAAGGGCTCCAAGCAAGGCAAGCATTCGAGCCAGCGGGGAATTGCGATCCGATCCGGTAGCCAGCACGACAAGGCCGGCAACAATCGGAACCCAGATGGCGAGTGAGAGCAGCGGCATACCTGACATATCGTTCCCAGTCATTTGTTACAGTTCAGGCGCGTAACAGCCAGAAGGAGAGGAGCGCACAAACTCCGAAGATCATCGTGAAGGCGTAGTGGTAAATATGTCCGGACTGGAAGAAGCGCGCCATCATCGAGATCCAGCCCACCAGACGTACCGATCCGCCGACGATCAGTCCGTCGATCAGCGCGACATCGCCGCCTTTCCAGAGACCCCTGCCCAGCAGGCGTGCGCCACCAGCAAAAAAGACTTCGTTGAACTTGTCAAAGTAGTACTTGTTATCAAGCAAGGTGTAGATCGGCCCGCAAGCCGCCTTGATCGCCACTGGGATTCCCGGGCGCTTCAGATAGAAGAACCACGACAGGACAACGCCGGCCAGGGCCAGCCAGAACACCGGCGTGCTGACAGCATGCGTTGCCATGGCCAGGGCACCATGGAAATGGTGCGCAAGCTCTTCCATCACCGGGTGCGCTTCGGCATTCACGAAAATTGATTTCTTGAAGAAATTGCCAAACAGCATCGGCTCGATGGTGAAATAACCGATCACCGCTGAGGGAATGGCCAGCAAGACGAGCGGCAGAGTTACCACCCACGGCGTTTCATGCGGTTTCTGGCCGGGCGCCAGGCCGTGATGCGTTTCGAGCACGTCGGCAACAACATGGTGATCGTCGCCATGCACTGCATGCTCATCGTGCCCGGCATGAGCCGGATGCGCCAACTCATGAACCTTGCCAAAGCGCTCCTCGCCATGAAACACCAGGAAATACATGCGGAACGAATAGAAGGCTGTGACGAAGACGCCGGCCAGCACAGCGAAATAGGCAAATCCCGAGCCGCTGATATGCGACAGGGCGACGGCTTCTATGATCGAGTCCTTCGAGTAAAACCCGGAGAAAAAGGGCGTTCCGATCAGTGCCAGCGAGCCGATCAACGAGGTCAGCCAAGTAATCGGCATGTACTTGCGCAGGCCGCCCATGTTGCGGATGTCCTGGTCATGGTGCATGCCGATGATCACCGAACCGGCACCAAGGAACAGCAGCGCCTTGAAGAAAGCATGTGTCATCAGGTGGAAGATCGCCACCGAATAGGCCGAGACGCCTAGCGCAACCGTCATGTAGCCGAGCTGCGACAGTGTCGAGTATGCCACCACGCGCTTGATGTCGTTCTGGATGATGCCAAGGAAACCCATGAACAAGGCCGTGATCGAGCCAATGATGATGACGAAGGAAAGTGCCGAATCGGACAGCTCGAACAGCGGCGACATGCGCGCCACCATGAAAATGCCGGCCGTGACCATGGTTGCCGCATGGATCAGCGCGGAGATCGGCGTCGGGCCTTCCATCGAATCGGGTAGCCAGACATGCAGCGGAACCTGCGCCGACTTGCCCATCGCACCGATGAACAGCAGGATGCAGGTTGCACTCATCAGCGAAACCGTACCCCAGTCGCGACCGGAAAACAGTGTGATCGTGACATCGGCCAGTGCGGGTGCCTTATCGAACACGGTCTGGTAATCGAGCGTTCCAAAGTGCGCCAGAACCAGACCGATACCGAGAATGAATCCGAAGTCACCGACGCGGTTGACCAGGAAGGCCTTCATGTTGGCAAAGATCGCCGTCGGTCGGTTGTACCAAAAGCCAATCAGCAAGTAGGAGACCAGGCCTACCGCTTCCCAGCCAAAGAACAATTGCATGAAGTTGTTGCTCATCACCAACATCAACATCGAGAAGGTGAACAGCGCAATGTAGCTGAAGAATCGGTTGTAGCCCGGATCGTCGTGCATGTAGCCAATGGTATAGATAT
>JAYSZS010000357.1:0-3397 GCA_043737935.1 Propionivibrio sp.
GCCCGGTCTGATCAAGCCCCCGAAGAGCCAGCGCCTGCCGGACATCGTCACGGTCGAGGAGACCCAGCGGCTGTTCGCCGCCATCCGCGTGGTCAGCTACCGGGCGTTCTACTTCACCCTCTACCGCCTGGGGTTACGTCTCGGCGAAGGGCTGCGGCTGCAGGTGGGTGACATTGACGCGGCACACGGGCACGTGCACATCCGTAATGCCAAGGGCAACGGGGATGGCCTCGTTCCCCTGCCGCAAGCAACCCACCAGCTTTTGCGCCGCTTCTGGTCCGTGCATCGCAACCCCGTGCTGTTGTTTCCCAATCGCCATGGCGGTTTGAAGGGTGCGGCGAGCGCCACGACACCGCTGGATCGTGGCGGTGTGCAGACCACGCTGCACAAGGTGATCGACGCCTGCGGCCTAAAAAAAAGATCACCCCACACAGCCTGAGGCACGCCTACGCCACACACCGGATTGAACCCGGCGTCGATCTGCTCGTGGTCAAGAAAAACCTCAGCCATCAGTCCATTCTGACGACGGTACGCTACACCCACCTGACCGACCAGACCAAGCATCACGCCATCGACCGCATCAACGGCCTGATCGATAGCTTCTCCATTGACTGGGGGAAGGTCAAATGATCCGGCTGGCGACCATCATCGACACCTTCGAGACAGACTTCATGACGCAGTACCGGCACAAACTTTCGTTTGACCACTTGCGCGCCCTGTCGGCAATAACACACTGCCGCACGCAATCGAGTCTGAAGATGCAGGTCAAATGGACCGAGTGCGAGCATCAGACGCAGGTCCCGCATTCCTGCGGCCATCGCCACTGCCCGCACTGCCCGCATCATGAGAGCCAGCAGTGGCTGGAACGGCAGATGAAGAAGCCGGTGCCCGCCGATTATTTCCTGATGACCTTTACCCTGCCCGCCGAATTCAGGGCGCTGGCCTGGGCGCACCAGAAGGTCGTCTATGAGTTGCTGTTGCGCTGTAGCTGGGAGACGGTGCGCACCTTCAGCCAGAACGACAAGCCGCTTCAGGGCACACCCGGCGCCATAGCCGTGTTGCATACGAACACGCGCCGGCTGGATTTCCATCCGCATGTGCATCTGGTCATGCCGGCGGCGGCGATCAATCGCGAGAATAAGCGCTGGCGGACGAAACGGCCCGGCAAGGGCAAGAGCGGTTATCTTGTTCAACCATGAGGCGTGGTCAAGGTCTTCCGGGCGAAGCTGCTGGCCGGCATCGTAGACGCCGGGCTGACGCTGCCCCGCCACTACCCGGAGCCTGCTGCAGGGCGGTGATGGTGATCGTGCGAACGCGGCTTCGCTCGGCGTTCTCCGGAGGCGTGCCGGTGCCCATTGCCACTCCGGGGGCGCTTTGAACGTGTAAAGGATACGCCCCTCGGCAGATGACGGGAATTCAGCGCCCAGCAAGCTGAGGGGGCGGCTTGCCTCGAATCGGGGCTTAATGGGACGAGCGACGAGCGAATCGGGCAGCTGCGGTCGCAATGGCTCCCCTGGAGAAGGCATTGGCGCCGCTGCCCTCCGGAAAAACCTCAATCCGGGGTGCTTCCCAAATACATATTTTCTAAGGGGGCCAAACCCGGCTCAGGGACCGGGCTCGTCCAACAAACGGTTAGATCGTGGCTTCGCACGATCTAACCTTATTCGTTAGTCCATCGCCTCGTACAGTGGCAGCGTCAGGAATTCCGGATACTCCGGCAACAGGCTCATTTTGTCAAAGATCACGGCAGCCTGGTCATAAGTGGCGGTGTCTTCACCCTGGACGATGACGGTGGTTTTGACCTTTGGCAGTTCTTCGTCAATCATTTGCCTAACCATTTCAGCAGTGACCTTGCGCCCGTCGTCGAGTACTCCCTTTGGTGAAACCACCCACTGCCAGACCTGCGAGCGGGCAATTTCAGCCGTCGCCGCATCTTCCATCAGGTTGTGGATCGGCACGCAGCCATTACCGGCCAGCCAGCTTCCCAAGTAGTGAATCCCGACATTGATGTTGTTGCGCACACCGGCTTCAGTGATCGGCAGTTCGGGCTGGAAGTTGAGGAAGTCCCTGGCGGTGAAGACTTCAGTACGTTGTTTTTCCCACTGGTTGGGACGCTCGCCGAGTACCTTTTGAAATTCTTCGGCGGCAATGGATACCAGTCCCGGATGCGCAACCCAGCCGCCGTCGAAGCCATCGTTGGCGTCACGCGTCTTGTCGTGGCGAATTCCGGCCAGCGCCTTTTCATTGGCCTCCGGATCGTTCTTGATCGGGATCAGGGCGCTCATGCCGCCCATCGCCGGGGCGCCTCGCTTGTGGCAGATCTTGACGAGGTGCAGCGCGTAGGAGCGCATGAACGGCACTTCCATGGTGATCGCGCCACGGTTGGCCAGGCAAAACGCCTTGTTTTTCTTGAATTTCTTGATGCAACTGAAAATGTAGTCCCAGCGTCCGGCGTTAAGACCGGATGAATGCTCGCGCAGTTCATAGAGGATTTCTTCCATCTCGAAGCTGGCGAGAATGGTTTCAACCAGTACGGTGGCCTTGATGGTTCCTTGCGGCAGGCCGATATGATCCTGTGCCATGACAAAAATGTCGTTCCACAGGCGCGCTTCAAGGTGCGATTCCATCTTCGGCAAGTAGAAGAAAGGACCGGCGCCGCGGGCAATCTGCTCCTTGGCATTGTGGAAGAAGACGAGAGCGAAGTCGAAGATGCCGCCAGAAACGCGTTGACCATCGACGGTCACATGCTTTTCGTCAAGGTGCCAGCCGCGCGGACGGATCTGCAGGGTGGCGATCTTGTCGTTGAGCTTGTATTCCTTGCCGACTTCGTTCAGGAACGAGAGTTCGCGGCGAATGGCTTTGTAAATGTTGACCTGGCCCTGGATCTGGTTGTCCCACTTCGGGCTGTTTGAATCCTCGAAGTCAGTCATGTACGAATCAGCGCCGGAATTGTAGGCGTTGATGATCATCTTTGCTTCGACCGGGCCGGTGATTTCGGTGCGGCGCCGTTCCAGCGCCTTGGGCAAAGGCGCGATTTTCCATTCACCGTTACGGATGTGGGCAGTTTCCGGCAGGAAGTCGGGCATTTCACCCGCATCGATGCGGGCCTGACGAACAACGCGAGCCTCGAGCAATTCCTGCCGTCGGCTATTGAAGGCACGGTGCAATTTGGCGACCAGCGCCAGCGCGTCGGCGGTGAGGATGGTTTCATAACCGGGTTTGATGGGCGCGTTGACTTGAACGCCGACAGGCAGATTGAGGCTCATGGCAGATCCTTGTGATAAGGGTAAACGAAAGGGGTTCACGAATGCATTGAGAGCCAGACTTGCGTTCTCCTTGGCCAGCACCAGTAACCAGCGCTGGGGGCAATGAGGGCGAGACTGGAAATTTTTCGGTT
>JAYSZS010000358.1:0-7906 GCA_043737935.1 Propionivibrio sp.
ATGCGCGCCAAAAACTCGGCCTTGCGCGTTCCGCGATGAGGCTTCTCGAATCCTCTTGCACTCGCAAACGTCATCTGCTTCATCGTCTTAACCCCCGTAATCGATCCCATTTCTTTGATGACATGACTAAAAGATCGTTCACTCCTTTTGCTACTTATTCAGTGTTTCCCTAAGACAACTCCGTGGAAGAGGCGCCGGCGCGACTGCTGTTCCGAACCGAAGAGGGCCGGCTGATAAGACACTATGGGCACATCAACCCCTGGGCGCGCGAAATCCTGTGCAAGATTGATTCTGTTTCGATCGTCGAGTAAGACAAACAGCGTGGATCTCACCCATCACGAGCGGGTCGGCAAGGCGCAGGAACTTCTGATTAATCCGGAGTGCGACAGGAAATCAATAACGAAATGGATTGACCAGGCAAGGATCTGTCTTGCCGAAAGCTTGCCCAAGGGCAGCCGGATGATTGTGTTTGGCTCGCAGGCGCGGGGCGATGCCAGGCCGGATAGCGACCTGGATCTGCTGGTGATCGAGCCCGAGGTCGCGGACCGCTTTGCCGAGATCGCAAGGCTCTCGACCCTGCTCGGGCAACGCCTGATTCAGACCGTTGTAGTGGTCATGAGCGCCGAGGCTTTTGAGCGCCAGAAGCGGGTCGTCAATACTTTCGCCTGGCGTGCGGCTCTGGAGGGGCAGATTCATGACTTCGCCACTTGATCACGCCCGCGCGCTGCCTGTCCGTGCCCGTGACGGTTTCTATGTGGTTCGGTATCTGCGCGGGGGAGCGGATGCGCCGTTCCGGGTTCTTGGTTTCCACGCCCAGTAGGCGGTAGAAAAAGCTTTGATGTCGGTATTGTCGAGCTGCGGCATCGAATACCCCCGAACCCAAAATCTTGTAATGCTGGTGGAGATGTTACGGCGTGCCCAGTTTGGGTAGCCACCGGATACCGATGCATTGGGACTGTTGGTGCCCTTTGGAGTGCTGCTGCGCTATGAAGACGTTAAGGATTCCGAGCCGCAGTACATCGATCCGGAATGAGACGCCTATTTCTTCACCCAACCACCGGCCGGATTCTGGATGTAATTTCCCGGCAAGGTCCGCTCCGCTGCTTCGCGGGCAAAGATCCTGACCGCTTCGGCCTCGGCGATACCATTCTTCGTGGCGATCTTCGTGAACTGAGCCCTGCGCTGGCCATTAACGTCGGCCACCAGAACCTTTAGATCGGGAGAGGCGTCGCTCCTGACCAGGCCAAGGTAACCGTTGTTTTGCTCGCCGACCCAGCCTTGTTCTTTCGCTGTCGTGAGATCGGCGGCAAAGGCGCCGTGCATCAGCAAGAACAGGCTGAGCAAACAGGCTTTCATAAATGTTTTCATTGTATTTCCTTGGTCAAGATAATTTCCGTTCAAAACAGGCCTTTGTTCGAGTCGAACAATTGCTGAACTTCCTTTTCAACCTTGACCAAAATTTCGTGTTTGATATTCACGGTCATGTTGATCTCGATGGGTTTGTCCGGCGCCTCGATGCGCACGGTGGGCGAACAGGCACCAAGCAGCAGCGCCAGCGCAGCAAGGGAAACCAGAGGGGATTTCCTGAACATGGGAGTGCTCCACAAGAGTGAATGAAGCAGCATAACAAATTTATTCAAGTTTGCCCGATTGCAGTTGTTCCAAAATGTGTCGATTAAAATCACCTGAAAAAAGCGCGGAACGGAACATACCCGGCAGGACGCCGTTGATATTGAGCCCAAAACGGATGGGATACCCGTTGTAGAAATCGGGATTGTTGCCTTCCATTGTGGACTGTGTCCGGTAGGCCCCGTCGCTTGTATACCTCACGTGCATGCCAAGCTGCCGGAAGTGGAAGTTGCGCAAGACCAGCAAACCGGGGTTGTCTGGAATTGAAAGCCCCGGTGCGTATTTGATGGTACCCGCACCCAGGCTGTTCAACTGCCCGTCGTGGATTTCCAGTCCACCGTCACGATAGGTCAGCGGCAGAACTCCACCCACCTGGCCGCTTCCCGACAAACCTTGAGTGTTGAACAGAGCGAGTAGTTGCCCCAGATCAATCTGGCGCATTTCCAGAGGAAAGGCTTGTTCCGAGGGTGGCCAAGGCAAGCTGAGTGCTTCGCTAAGCACGCTGCCTCCGAGCATTTTGACAGTTAGAGCATGCACGGTGAGCACCCGGGCCGACAAGGCCAGATCGACGTTTAGATCGGCTAGCGGCGTGCCGGTAGCCAATTCGCCGCGTTGCGCGGCCAACTGGATACGGCCCTGCACCGGATGCAGCCCGTCGAGGCGAAGCGTGCTTTGCACCGCTTCAACCCGCGCCTGCTCCCAACCCAGGGCAGCATCGCGCACCTGGAGCGTTCCCTTGGCGTCAAACCGCGAATTCGCCCCTGAGCACCAGTCCAGAATGAAGCGTGCCTCCGCGTTGCCCGCCTGAAAATCAAGCGGGAGCAAAGCCTGCGGACGCGATTGCACGAGTTTTCCGAGTACTGCCAGGGATTGCTGGCTGCTAAGCGTCGCCTTCCCACACCCCCGCAAGAGCTCATGCGTCCCGGCAAGACGAAGTACTTCTTTTCCCTGCAAAAGCACGGTGCCGTCGGCGCGCAATGCACTGCCATCAAGGCGCAGGCGGGCTCGCACGTCCGGCGACGGCCACGCGCCGACCCGGATGGCATCGGACGAAATCAGCAACTCACCCTCGGCGCCCTGCAACCGAGCCGGGCTGAATTGCAGCAGTTGCAGGCGCGTCGTGCCGAGCGTCAGCGTCTGCTTCGAGCCAAACGAGCCAAGGTCAACTTTCAGTTTCGGGCTGCTGGCTTCGCCATGCAGCATCAGGCTCTTCCAGAAATCGCCATCAGGCTTCGCGGCCACTTCGGCGCTGACCATCCAAGTAGTCTTGCTTACATTCAGCGGCGAACCCCCCGACCGCGACAGGCGTTCGGCGCCGACCTGCAAGACCAACTCGCTGCGTAATCCGGTCGATCGCGACCAGTGTAAGGCCACGTCGCCCGCGACCTGCACGCCATGCACCTGGATTTCATTCTGTTGCCACTGCTTTAGCTTCCCTTTAATCCCCAATTGCAGGTCAGCAGCGCTCCAGTCAGCTAATCCTGCCCCCCCCGTCAATTTGACACGCTCCATAGCGCCATCCCATTGGCCCCATTTTGCCGAACGGATCGTGAATGGAAACTTGCCCTCGCTAACCGCCGCCCCGTTTTCCTGGCGAATTGCAAACTCCCTGTCAAGCCGACCGTTGGCTTGGAGCGATGGCTCCCGGTCGACGGCCACCAGCCAGCGCAGCCCCGGTTGTATTTCAATCAACGCCGCTGAGGGTTGCCAGGCGAAGCGTAATTTGCCGGTTAGCGCGAGGTTCAGCGACCTACCCAGCGGACTATCCGTTCCTGTCACCTGCATGCTGGTATCCGCAAATTCCGCCTCACCGCTGAGAGCACGCACGGTGCCGGCTAACTCTCCCAACAGCGCTTCCGCCTTCAGCATTACCGTGCCGCGAGCAGTAGCCTGCGGCACGGTAATGCCCATAGAGCGCCCCAGTTCCGCGAGCAACGGCAGCGGCACTTGGGCGACGAGCCTTGCCGGTTGCAGTGCCGGTTGGCGTGCGATGCTCAGTCGAGCTTCCGCGGCGGGGCCAGCGGCGGGCAACCACTCGACCTGGATTTCAAAGGCATCGCCTGAAAGTTGAGGTTGACTCGCGGTCATTCGCAACAGGTGGGTATCCGGTCGAAATTCCACCATCAATGCTTCTCCCGTTTGCTGCAGACGGAAGTTGCCATGCGCTTCCAGACGAGGACGCTCTGGCCAGGTAACGGACACTCGCAGATCGCCGACTTGCGCTTCGCTCACCGGCAGCGAAAACCACTCGAGCTGCGGCCAGGGCAAGCCCTGTGTTGCCTGCCCAGGGAATACTTCCAGTTCGCCACTGGCAATAACCAGGCGCTCCAAATGACGCCCCGTCAACGAATAGTCGACACCAATATCGTGCAGGGCGATCTGGAAACGATAGCCACCGGCGCTGGTATATACGGCGCGAACTTCGCGCAGGCGCGCATGCCCGGCGCCCACGTTCTCGATATCGACGTGCAGATTTTCCAGGCCAGGGATATCCAGCCAGCGCTCTGCCGCCAGACCGAGCAGTCGAGGCAAGGCCAGCCACAACAGGAGGAGTACAAGCAGGACCGCTGGCAACCAGCGCGCGGCACTTCGAAATTGAACTGGATACATGTGTCGAGGATACTACTGCCCTACGACTCGCTTGTGCACCTCGGTGCTGCATTCTCGCGATGTTCAAGGGGTGATTAATACGGATTGACTAGCCTGCAGGCGCCGGTGAAATTACGGCTCTGTCGCATTAGTGTGCGTCTGCCAATAAGTCGCTTAGTGTGGGTATCCGGCTTTTTTGGAGGTGGTCAACGCTATCCTTGATTGAATGTGCCAAGGCCATTTCGCAGATACAACTGAGGAAGTTGGTCTGTTCAGACAGAAATGTCTTACAACAGGATAATCACCGCACCCGCCTTAAGTTTGTCCGGAGGTAGCGCCTGAAGGTTACGACATGGTTTCTGTTTTAAAGAATGAATCAACTATTTTTTTCGTGTATGCGTGCTGCCCTGTTGCGTCGCCACATTCATAAAACCAGCCAAGCTGTGTGAGCGAATCACTGCAGGGTGCGCCTATTGACGGCCACAAACAGTACAGTTTCCATATTGGCTAGCTTTGGGTTTGTTTACTTGTGGGCAATCCGGATTGCAGGAACGAAGCCGACGAGAACATTGTCCGCCCCGTTGCCCGTGGCGTTGAAGTTCGCCGTGCCCGCAAGCGTAACGGGTCTTGTTTAGTTCCAACCATTCGAGGATGCGGCAAGTTACCCAAGAACCAGGTGTTACCCCTACAAAATTGCTTCAACAGGCTTACCGCCATGCCACGGCGAGCGTCACGGTTTAATGCATCGGCCCCCAGGGCTTGCAGCGGCATATAAGCTGGGTGGGCTTCAAACTCGCTCTTTGAGAGTTTACGAAAGCCCATACTCCAGGTTGGAAATTCTCTTTCAGCGATGGGTTCCCGGTGAAGCAGATGGATATCCCGGTGGAGGGGATCCACGCAAATCCGTGCGTAAGTCTCATCTACAGCAACCTCGTCACCTTCTGTAACTTGAACAAAGTTACCGTTTGAGTAGAGCAGCATGCCGGACACTTCTTGGGCCGTATTGTGTCGGATGGACGATTCGAGAATACGGTCAAGCTCAGTGTCAGCGAGATCATGGATGGCCGAACTGACGTAAATAAGTTGGTATAAGCTCATAGCATCGGGCGCTCAGAGTGGAGGCAAGCCATCCGACGGATGGGTGCTCTTAGTTAACTCGGGTGTTTATCTTACTCTTGATAGCGGCAATAATTTTATGGTTCCTCAGCAGAATTCATGGGTACTTTGGCATATATTTTAGCGTGCGCTGAAGCTAAAGCGGTGTGACTTTACCTTCTGGGGCGCTGCCCCAGACCCAACATCCGTCACTGAGACTTACCATCTTTGGTAGTGGCTTATAATGAGCAAACACATGGAGGACGCTCAATGAACCATCCGATGACTCAGCAGGAAAAACAGGCCGCGTACGACACCTGGTTTGTCGAGGAAGTCGATAAAGGGATTGCTGATTGCGATGCCGGTAACGTTTTGAGCGAAGAAGAGGCCGAGCAGGACATGGCGGAATTCATGGCTAACCTTCAGAAGAAGCATGCAGAGACCGCCGCTTAAATGGGCCATGCGGGCGCAAGCCGACCGCAAAAGAATCGCAGAGTTTTACGCAGAATAGGCGTCACCACTGGTCGCTTTCGAGGTTCTGGCTGACATCAAATCAGCCACCGACAAAATCAAAAAAAACCCTCTGGCGTATCGAACAGGAAAGCGGATCGGAACACGCGAATTGGTCATGCGTCGTTTCCCGTATGTGCTGGTCTATCGCATCCTGCCAAACAGGATAACGGTGCTACGGGTACTGCACCAAGCGCGGCGCTACTTCAACTAAATAATAGTCCGCAGTGGCGACGCATTGTGTCGTGGCTATTCAAATTCGGATAGATGGTCAGGTACTTTCTTTCTTCGCTCGCTTATCTTCCGGGGTATCGGATCGTTAAATACAGTGCGTTTTAAGTGGTCTTTATGGTGCGCCGTGCCAAGGCGCTGTCTTCCAGTGGGTGCGAATCCCTTCTGGTAATTTTCGTTCCTACCGGTAGCAACCGGAGTAACGTGGAATCGGGTAGCCGCAGTGCATCGTTGCACTGTCCCCCAAGAACCTTACTGGCGCCTCACGACGCATACGGCTCAAGCTTCTCAAAGGCATCTTGCGACACCCGGTTTCGCTAACATCGGCTGCGCCTTCACAACAATCGTCACCTTCATTCGTTCCGGCGCGATCTCCGGAAGGCATGGTCATACGTGCCGTAATAAGCGGACGTAACATCGACGCGGCCATGACCCAACCAACGGGACACCGCTATCGACGCCTCCCGGTGCTTTTCACGGGTCAAGCCGGCCGGCGGTTCCAGCGGACGGGAATGCGCTCCCGATGGCCCACTGCTTCCTCCACCAGCGCTACCCTCGCCACCCGAGCTACTCACGCTGGATGGTGTTGACAGTAACTCCTTTTGGAGATGGAGCAGCACGATCCCCGGCGAATAACGCCTCGTCGAGGAAGACGATAAAGGTTCTCTCCATATCCCCATTGAAGTTCCCCGTCACGTTGTCTGTCTTATAGACGTGTAAATAGGTGGCCTGCCAGATCGCACGAAATATTCGACCCAACGTTCCTTTGCCTATCCCTTGGCCCCCGATGAGAATGAGCATAACCCCCGGCTTCTCCCATGGCTTCTGCAAGGCGTGAGCAATGAAGCAGATCAGGTATTCATAGTGTTTTTGATTACCATCGCATATCACCTGAAGCAGGAATGCTTTGATCAGCTGCCATTCCCCTACCTTCGGCGCTATCGTGGGTCCGACCCAGAGATTCAAAAAACCTGGCGTTGTACCTGCCGGGTTGAACTCCAAGCCGTCATAGCAGATCGTATTAGGATGGACAAAAATACCTTAAGGACTTTGCCAGTATCGACAGACGGCCTCTCCTTGTGCAGGGTGCGCGCAATCAACAACGAGGCATCACCACGGTTGTAAAAGACCAGTTTTTGCGTCGTTCCCAAACGCCCGAGCGCGACCGATCCCTGCTGGTCATGCACCCAGATTTTGTCGCCAATCTTGATGAGCGCGTAGGTCTGTTGCAGGTAGGCCAGCGCCCCTCGAAGCTGGGCGTAATCCTCAGAATCTGTCGCCGGCTTCTTGGCCAGCTGAGGAATGACACCTAATGCGAAGTTCGCCTGAATGTCTCCGTGAACAGGAACAGCACCTTGCGGTGCCGCGCCTGACTGGACATCGAGCTTGATGTCCGCGGGATTCATGCAGCAAAGTCCTTGCCGTAACCAGTATCACGCACATAGACCCATCCAGCCTCTTGAGCATGAAAGTAGAGCGTACCCGGCGTCACGCGCTTTCCGGCATAGGTGCCGTGGAGAAAGCGCTTCCAGACATGATTAAAATATTCCCTACCCGAAAAACTGTTTCCGCCTGGTGTGTTCCACTTTTTTGACGGAATGCCGCGCAACTCACCACTGCTCCAGTCGCGAGCCAGTTGATACAAACGATCAGCGATTTCAGGAAATTCGCGTGCCGTGTAAGCCATAGGGGCGAGCCTATGAAACTTCCATGTTTTTTCATCGCAATCAGGATTGAGTACTTTTAATGCTGAAGTAAGTTGCGCGAAGTTCGGGGGTTCGATATATGCATCACTTACAGCCACCGGAGTGGGGCTTGGCGGAGCAGATTCAATCGCCTGATCGACATCAAT
>JAYSZS010000359.1:0-3391 GCA_043737935.1 Propionivibrio sp.
TCATCGTCTTAACCCCCGTGATCGATCCCATTTCTTTGATGACATGACTAAAAGATCGTTCACTTCTTTTGCTACTTATTCAGTGTTTCCTTAGCGGTGTACCGACCGGCATGTCGAGCACGATCTGGAACTCGCTTTTGTTATCGAAAGGCAGCATCTTGAGCACCACCAGCTTGACCACGGCCAGCGAGACCGACCCAAGAATCAGCAGGAGAATGACCAGTAGCAGCTTCTTGCGCGCCGCACCGCCGGTCTTGCGTGCGAGGAAGGGAGTCAGCAAACGTCTGAACAACTTTTCCAGTTTCCCGCTCTTCTCAGTGCGCTCTGTGCCCTCCGTGTTCAATGAATTTTCTTTGCTTTTCATCAGCCGCGCCGCAAGCCACGGCGTCACGACAAAAGCCACCGCAGCGAGATGAGCATACCCATCGACGAGTTGATCGGAATCGGGCTCATGTACGGCCCCATCAGGCCGCTGACGAAAGCCATCGGCAGCAGCGCGGCGATCACCGTGAAGGTGGCGAGGATGGTCGGCCCGCCGACTTCATCGACCGCCAGCGGAATGATTTCAGGTAGCGGCTTGTCCGGATGCCGCGTCTGCCAGCGGTGAATGTTCTCCACCACGACGATGGCATCATCGACCAGAATACCGATCAAGAAAATCAGCGCAAACAGAGAAACGCGGTTCAGCGTAAAGCCCCAGGCCCACGAGGCGAAGAGCGTTGCGGCAAGTGTCAGCGTCACCGCTATACCGACGATCAGCGCCTCGCACCTGCCCAGTGCAAAGAAAACCAGAAGGACGACAAAGGCGGTGGCGAAGATCAGCTTGCCGATCAGTTTCTGCGTCTTGTCGCTCGCCGTTTCGCCGTAGTCGCGCGTCACCGTGACATCGACGCGCTCGGGGATCAGCGTACCCTTCAGCGATTCGATACGGGCGATCACGCCATTGGCGACATCGGCGGCATTGACTCCGGGTTTCTTGGAAATCTGTACGGTGACGGCAGGAAACTCGCCGTCCTTGTTGCCGATCCAGACGTACCTGGCGGGCTGATCCGGGCCATCCTCGACGCGCGCCACGTCGCCCATGAACACCGGCTTGCGGTTCCTGGCGTCGCCGCGAACGGCGACTACCAGTTGCCGCACGTCGGCGGCTGACTCAAGATAGGTGCCGGTCTGCACCAGCACCTCGCGGTTGCCGGCGACCAGACTGCCGGACGATTGCAGCGCATTGCCAACCTTGAGCGCCGCTGAAAGATCCTGCGGCGTCACGCCGAAGGCATTCACGCGCTCGCTGTCCATGACAACGCGGATGACATGATCCGGCCCGCCCAGAGTCGTTATGTCGCGTGTGCCCTTTATACGTTTCAATTCGATTTCAGCCGCACGCGCCACCTGCTGCAAATCGAACGCCGAACGATTGACATCGGCGGTCCAGAAGGTGAGCGCGACGATGGGCACATCGTCGATTCCCTTCGGCTTGACGATCGGCTCCAGCACGCCCAGATTCGGCGGCAGCCAGTCGCGATGCGAATGAACGGTATCGTAAAGACGGAGGATCGCATCAAGCACGGTGACGATCGCCATGCCGGGACGCGAAACGGAATACACGTGCTCGACGCCCGACATGCGCGAGAACACCTGCTCGGCCGGAGTGGCAATGAGGTTTTCGACATCCTTGGCCGACGCCCCAGGGAAGGGCACGATGACTTTGGCCATAGTGACATCGAACTGCGGTTCCTCTTCGCGCGGGGTAACAAGAATGGCGAACAGTCCCATCAGCAGCGCGACCAGCCCCAGCAAGGGCGTCATCTGCGAGGTCTGGAAGTCGCGGGCAATGCGGCCGGAAATCCCCATCACTTAGTTACCGCCCGGATGCGCCGACTTGAGGGCAATCGCCGCCTTCACCGGATCGAGCACGACACGCTCGTCGGTCGTCAAGCCGGCCAGCACTTCGATCTCGCCGCCCGCCGACATTTCGCCAAGGCGCAACTGACGCAGCGACAGACGGCCCTGCTCGTTCTGCACATAAACCGCCGCCACTTCACCCCGTCGCACAAGCGCTGTGGCAGGAACGGTCATGCGCTGAGCGCGGCCGACGATAAAGTGCACGCGGGCAAACATGCCGGGAATCACGCCCTTGAGGTCGGCTGGCAAACCCACGCGCACCTGCGAGACGTGCGTTGCCACATCGGCCGTCGGCAACAGCGTTACCGCTGTCGCATCGACCCAGCGGCCCAGCTCGGGAAACTCGACCCTGGCCTGCTTCACCCGCATCTGTGGCAACTGGTATTGAGGGATGCTGGCCGTTACGCGCAAGCCGTCCGGATCGTAGATCGTCAGCAAGGCGCGGCCCGGTGCAGCGGTTTCGCCCTGTTCGATCAGGCGCTGGGCAACGATCCCGGATATTGGCGCGCTGACACTGGCATAACCCAGACTGACGCTGGCCTGCCCATGCGCCACCTGCGCCGCCTCAAAGTCAGCTCTGGCCTTGTCCAGCGCAGCCGCACTGATGAAATTCTGCTGGCGCAGATTCTTCAAGCGCTCGTAATTGGCCTTGGCGTTGATAAATTGGGCCGATGCGCCGGCCGCTACTTCACTCGCTTCGCGCGTGTCGATGCGCAGCATCAGTTCGCCCATCTTTACCGTATGCCCAGCATCGACCCGCATCTCGGTCACGCGCCCGGAGAACTGCGAGGTCAGGGTGGTCTGGACGAGCGCCTCGACGGTCGTCTCGACCGGCAGCGTCAAATCGACTGGATGTGGCTGCACCACAACAATCGGCAAAGCTTGTGCCCAGATGCAGGGGGGCGTCGCCAGGCCATCAGCAAGGCGAGCACAGGGGAAAAAATCGGAGAGAATTTGTTTTCATTAGCATTAGAGTATTCTAATACAGAGAAAATTACAAGTACCGTCTGCGCAAGGGACACGGCACATTTTTTCTGGTGCTCACTCATTGAAACACGGTGGCCCAAGGGCAGGCTTCAAGCTCATTCCGGGCTTGACCCGGTATCCAGCTCATCAATCAAACAGTACTTTTAATCTATTGATCAGATAAACAAATCTGTATTCCGGCTTTCGCCGGAATGACTGAGTCGAGTCAGTGAGAAGGCGCCGGAGTTATGCAGCAAAATTGCTCCCGATAACAATTTCGGCGTCACGCGCCATGGCACGTTTCAATTTCGTCTATTCCCTCCCGGAGATCAATCATGAACCTCAGCATCGAGTGCGAGGAAGAGGTTGATGGCCGCTGGATCGCTGAGATTCCTCAGCTTCCTGGTGTCCTGTGTTACGGCAAGACTGCCGAAGACGCCATGGCAAAGACAGAAGTGCTTGCCCTTCGCGTCAGGGCCGACCGCTGTGAGCAAAACGAGTCGCGGCCCGTCATGATCAATAT